>NZ_DALZXY010000116.1:0-8076 GCF_031988865.1 Arthrobacter sp. | reverse complement strand
TGCGGATATGGCAGCCTTCATCCGTTCCCGGGCTCCGTCCCCTGTCCGCGGGCGGGGGCGAGCCAGTAGCCTGAGCAAACCCGCGGAAGACCTGCCTTCCGCTCCCGCCGGCCAGGGATGGCACCATGTCCGAACATGCAAACGAGGGCGTCCTGGCGCAGAACCGTGTCCGGACCCTCGCGGCACTCACCATACCGGGCGTTCTGATTGGCGTTGTCTCCGCGCTGATCCTCTTTGGACTGGATGAAGCAGCCGCCCTGCTCCAGCATTTGCTGTGGAACGACCTTCCCGGTGCGGTTGGTGTGAATCCGGACAACGGCTGGTGGATCTTCGGCACCCTGACACTGACGGGCGCCGCCGTTGGGCTGATCGCCCGGTATGTACCAGGCCATGCCGGGCCGGATTCCGCCGAGTCCGAAATGGCAGAATCGGCGCTGCCCATCGGCGTCGTCCCGAGCCTGGCCGCTGCGGCGGTCCTCGGGCTGGCCGGCGGGGTCAGCCTGGGCCCGGAGAACCCGATCATCGCCATCAATGCCGCTGTGCTCACCGTCGTGATCGGCCGCCTTTTTCCGCGGGTGCCGGGCAAACTGATCGTGGGAATGGCCGTTGCGGGCACTGTGGGGGCGCTGTTCGGGACGCCTGTTGCCGCGGCACTGCTGTTCACCGGCATCGTCGGGTCAACCGCTGGGGCCGGAGCGCTCTTCGACAAGCTTTTCCTGCCCCTGGTTGCGGCCGGCGCAGGGGCCGTCACCATGAACTTTGTCGGTGGAACGCTGCTGGACATTACGATCCCGCCCGCGGACAACGTCAACGGGTGGGACGTCCTTGCGGCCATGATCATTGCACCGCTTGCTGCGGCTTTCGGGCTCCTGGGTATTTTCGCCTTCCGCTGGGCGCACCGGATGTTCCACCGGCTCTCGAACCCAATCCTATTTACGACCCTTGGCGGTGCGCTGCTCGGGCTGCTCGGCGTGATCGGCGGACCTATCACGCTGTTTAAGGGAGCCGAGGAATCGGAGCATCTTCTCAGCACCACCGGACTGTCGTTCGGGACGCTGCTTATGTACGCCGTCATCAAGCTCGCCGCACTGGTGATCTCCGCCGCGGCGGGTTTCCGCGGCGGCCGGATCTTCCCCACGGTGTTTATTGGCGTCGCCTTCGGGCTGGCCGCCGGGGCGCTGGCCCCCGGCATCCCGACCAGCGTGGTGGTCTCTGCCGCCGTGCTGGGACTGGTGCTCGCCGTCGCCCGGGACGGCTGGCTGGCCCTGTTCATCGCCGTCGTGATCACCGGTGACGTGGCGGTAACCGCACTGCTGTGCCTGGCGGTCCTGCCCGCCTGGCTGGTGGTCACCAATGCACCGCACATGCTGGCGGACGACGCCGGCGGCGGGCACGGGGACGACGACGGCGGCGGGCACAGGGGCGCGGCAGGCTCGTCGCGGGGCTGAATGCGCAGTTTTGGCGGGTTGCTTGGCAGGGAGCGGCGGTGGGTGCGCAGGTTGGGCGGGATGTCGCCGGATGTGCTCACCAGGGACGGCGGGCCGTCGTGCGGCGCTGAGTGCGCAGGTCTGGCGGGTTGCGCGGCCGGGAAGTCGCCAGAATTGCACACCAGACCCCAGACACCGCACTCCGTCGCACCCCGTTGCCTTCCTTCGGAGTAACCATTCGGCACGGCGGGGCCGGCGGAGGGCACGGAACAGCAACCGCACCGTGATTCAAGCCGTGCCGTGATTCCATCCGGAAAGGGAGGCACACGGGAAATCAGGTACCCCGCGCAGCGGCGCGAAAAACCGCCCCGGACAAAAAACTATGCGTTCCATGAGCCAACATTATTTTCCTCAAGGGCCTCGGCTGGCCTGCTTGCCATGGATTAAAAACAATGGATACTGTGACGAGCGTAATACCGGTATTCGGCGCCTATCCGCGCCCCAGAATCATGGACGGAAAGAATCGATGAGAGTTTCCTGCAGTGAACCGCTGCAGCCGGATGGAACCGTCCGCTGTTCGTACCACTTCTCCGGCAGGCCTTTCCCGGGCATCCGGGCATGAGCCTCCTCAAACCGGCAACCACACCTGAACAGGCCACCCGGACCCGGCGGCCCCGGCCCAAAAGCGTGGTCGGCAGCGGCAGCATCCGCGCCATGTGGTACCTCGCGCCAGCGTTGGTTGTTTTCGCACTGTTCCTTTTTTATCCCCTAGGACGTTCGGTTTTTCTCTCCTTCCAGGGGAGCGACCTTTTCGGCCGGCCTTCGGGATTTGTCGGGTTCGACCAATACATCCGGCTTTTCACGGATTCCGGCTTCTGGACCGTGATGGGAGTGACCCTCGGGTTCACGGTCCTCACCGTGGTTCCGTCGATAGCCATTGCACTAGCGCTTGCCTTGCTGCTGCATCAGAAAATCAAGGGAATCCGCTTCTTCCGGACGGCCTTCGCGCTCCCGTTTGCCTATTCCGTAGCCACGGCCTCGGTGATCTTCGGGGTCATGTTCAACCAGGCAACGGGTGTGCTGAACGGCATGCTCGGTTTCTTCGGGGTGGATCGGGTCGGCTGGCTCACTGATCCGGCCTGGGCACTGGTTTCCGTTTCCCTGGCCACGGTCTGGATGCAGCTGGGCTACAACCTGCTGGTTCTTTCCGCCGGCCTCGGTGCTGTGTCCGAAGATGTGGTGGAAGCAGCCCGGCTTGACGGCGCGCACGGCTGGCGGATGCAGCGCTCCATCATCATGCCCCTGCTGACGCCGCAGCTGTTCTTCCTGCTGGTGACCGGGACCATCCACGCCCTGCAGAGCTTTGGACAGATCCACATCCTGACCAAGGGCGGCCCGCAGGACAGCACCACAACGCTTGTCTACTCCATCTACGAGCAGGCTTTTGCCAACAACAACTCGAACTTCGGCTATGCCTCCGCCCAGGCCGTGGTGCTGCTGATCATCGTGGTAGCGGTGTCCGCAATCCAATTCGGCGTCCTGGAACGAAAGGTCTTCTACCGATGAGCCGCACAGCAGCTCCCGCTGCCCCACAGGCCGAACGGCCGGCGAAGCAGGATCCGCGAGGCACTGCTTCGCTGCGGAAACGGCAGCGCCGCCCGCTCACAGCCGGCCGGGTCCTCACCTACGCCGCCCTCACCCTGGGCGCCGCCGTCGTCCTCTTCCCTGTCTATTTCGGATTCATCGGTGCCTTTATGGGGCCTGCGGATATCAATGCCTATCCGGCGTCGCTGTGGCCGTTCAACGGGTTCCGCGCCGAGAATTTCACCGGTGCCCTGAGCTCGATTCCGCTGGGCCGCCAATACATGAACTCCGTGGTGATGGCGGGCCTGATCACCCTCGGGCAGCTGGTGACCTCACTGTTCGCGGCGTACGCCCTGGTGTTCCTGAAAGTGTGGGGCAAGGCGTTCTGGTTCGGCCTGTTCCTGTGCAGCATGATGGTGCCGGCAGAGGCAATCATCATTCCGAACTACCTGACCATGTCCTCCGCAGGCCTGATCAACACGGTGCCAGCCCTGGTGCTGCCGTTCCTCGCACATGGGTTCGGTATTTTCCTCCTCCGTCAGGCGTTCCTGTCCTTTCCAACCGAACTATGGGAAGCAGCGCGGATCGATGGGGCCGGGCATTTGCGTTTCCTGCTCTCGGTGTTGGTGCCGCTGTCCAAGCCCACCCTCGCCGCGCTGGGAATCTGGTCCTTCCTCTCCGCTTGGAACATGTACTTCTGGCCGCTGCTGGTTACGCAGACTCCGCAGATGCAGACCATCCAGATCGGCATTACCCAGCTGCGGTCCGCGGATAACTTCAACGCCGGACTGGTCCTGGCGGGAACGGTTCTGGCCATCATTCCCACCCTCCTGCTGGTGGTCTTCGGCCAGCGCTTCATCGTCCGCGGACTCACTGCGGGCTCCATCAAATAACGCAACCACTTGGCCATTCACCACGGCTACCCGGAGGCGCCCGCCGCCGGACAACCCTGAAGGGATATATCCATTGCGAATTACAAGTAGAGGACGCCGCCTGCCAATGATGGCCGCTGGCGCCGCTGCACTGGCCCTGGCACTTTCCGCCTGTGGCGGCGGCGGAACCGCCGGGGGAACAGACGGAGCACCGGCTGCGGATGCGCTCGACTCAGCCGAGGGCGTCACCACCGTCAACTTCTGGCACTCCATGGACGGCACAAACGGGGAAACCCTGAACAAGCTGATCACCGACTTCAATGCTGCCAATGAGGGCAAGATTGAGGTCAAGGGCGTCTACCAGGGCGACTACGATTCCACGATCACGAAGTACAAGGCCGCGGTCCAGTCCAACAGCACGCCCAGCATGGTCCAGATCTATGACATCGGCACGCAGTTCATGATCGATTCCGGTGCGGTGCTGCCGACCCAGGCCTTCATCGACCGCGACGAGTACGACGTCTCGGACCTGCAGCCCAACATCGCTGGCTACTACACGATCGACGAGGATCTGTGGTCCATGCCGTTCAACACCTCCATGCCGGTCCTGTACTACAACAAGACTCTCTTCGAGGCAGCCGGACTGGATCCGGAAACGCCGCCGGCAACCCTGGACGAGGTCTCCGAGGCAGCCAACAAGCTGTCCAAGAAAAACGGCGGACCGGCCGAGTTCGGCTTCAACGCTGCCATCTACGGCTGGCTGCTGGAGCAGGAAATCGCAGCCAACGGCGCCCTGTACTGCAGCCCGGACAACGGCCGCTCCGGTGAGCGCGCCAGCGACTACAGCTTCAACAATGACTCCGCGGTGGAGTTCGTGGACTGGTGGAAGGGCCTGGTGACGGACGGCGTAGCAGGCAACACCGGCCGTGCCACTGCCGATGCACAGAACGCTTTCAAGAGCGGAACCATCGGCATCACCCTCGAATCCACGGGTGCCCTGGGCGGCATGCAGAAGGCCGCCGAGGAGCAGGGCTTCGAGCTCGGCGTAGGCTTCTACCCCAAGATCGCGAAAAACGACTCCGGTCCGATCATCGGCGGTGCCTCGCTCTGGGTCTCCGGCGAAGGACACTCCGACGCCGAGAAGGAAGCCACCTGGCAGTTCATGCAGTACCTCGCCGAACCGGCAACCCAGGCCACCTGGCACACCGGAACCGGGTACTTCCCGATCTCGAAGGCCGCACTGAACGAACCCGAGGACGTTGCCTGGCGGGAGAAGTTCCCCCTGTTCGACGTCGCCGTGCAGCAGCTTGAATCCACCGAACTGACCGCCGCCACCCAGGGCTGTGCAGCAGGTTCCATGCCGCAGGCCCGCAAGGCCGCCGAAGACGCGCTCGAAGGTGCCCTGCTTGGCGGGGACAGCAAGACTGAGCTGACCGAATCGGTGGAGGCCCTTCAGATCGAAATCGAGAACTACAACAACTCGGTGAAGTAGCACTTCTTCCGCTTGGCCCGGAGCGCCGGTGCCGCTGTGCTGGAAACACGTTCCGCCTTTCGGCGGTACCTTCCGGTTCCGGCGGCACCGGCGCTTCTTGGTTCGGGGACCCTAGTCCGCAGCCCGTCCGGCGTCCGCGCCGGTCTCCGCGCTGGTGCCAGCACCAGTCTCCGAACCGGTCTCCGCACCGGCGTCCGCGCCGGTCTCCGAACCGGTCTCGGCGCTGCCCCGGCCGGTTTCGACGGCACGACCTTCGACGGCGCCTTCCTCAACGGCGCCTACCGGCGCGGCACCCAGCCGGCGGTTGCCCCGGCGGTAGGCCGGCGTCGTCGCCAGGATCAGTACCATGGCCAGGGCGCAGCCGATGATGACCCCGGACATGGACACGGCATTGCCACCGAAGACGCCGACCAGCGGGCTGATCAGCCCGGCCAGGCCCACCTGCAGGCAGCCGAGCAGCGCCGCTGCCGTGCCGGCCATCCGCCCGTAGCCGTCGAGGGCGAGGGACGTCGCGTTCGCGATGATGAAGCCCTGCATACCCAGGATGAGCCAGAGGCCCGCCACAAGGCCGAACACCCCGCCGGCCCCGGTGATGATAACGACCGGCAGCGCCAGGGCGAGCAGAAGCAGCACCGGTGCGGCGATGCGCAGGATGCCCGACGACGACGCGCGGCTGAGCAGAGAGGCGTTGATCTGCGAGGACACCACCATGGCGATGCCGTTGACGGCAAAGATCAGCGCAAATTCGCTGGGGGTGAGGCCGTATTCCTCCTGCATCACGAACGGCGAGCCGACCACGTAGCTCATGATGATGCCCATGGCGAGGCCGGGCAGCGCGGCGTAGGCCAGGAACCGGCGGTCGCGGAGCAGGATCCGGTAGCCGCCGGGTTCAGTGGTTTTCGGGCTGCCCTTCTTGGCACGGGTCAGGCGGCGTTCCACCGGCAGCGTTTCGGGCATCCACCGCCAGACGATCACGACCAGGATCACGCCGATCAGTGCCAGGGCGTAGAACACTGCACGCCAGGCCCAGATTCCGGAGACTGCTTGGCCCAGGGTGGGGGCCAGCAGGGGAGCGAGGCCGATCATCAGCATCAGCCGGGAAAGCAGCTTGGCCGCGTCCGATCCGGTAAACCGGTCGCGGATGACGGCGATGGCAACCACGGAGGCGGACGCGTTGAAGAAGCCCTGCAGAACGCGCAGGCCGATCAGCAAGCCGATGTTGGGGGCAATCGCGCACAGCAGTGACGTCACGATGTGCATGGAAATGCCGATAAGCAGCGGCAGCCGCCGTCCGAACCGGTCCGAGAGCGGACCAATTACCAGCTGGCCGACGGCGGTGCCCAGCAGGGTGCCGGACAGCGTGAACTGGGCCGCCGTCGTTGTGGTGGCCAGGTCAGCGGCGACTTCCGGCAGCGCCGGAAGGTACATGTCCGTGGTCACGGCGGGCAGCGCCGCGAGGGCGCCAAGCATCAGGATGTACTTCAGGTTCCGGGACCGGGAGGTGGCACGTTTCGGGGAAGAAATTGTCACCGTGAAAAGGCTCCTAGGGAAGGATGCGGGGCATAGGCCCGGCGCTCAACTTGCAGCCTGGGCTCGGGCAGAGAAGGCTCGCCTGCCCGGTGGTTCCGTAGTAATTGTAGGGGCCCGGCCAGCCCTGTGTCCCGGTGATCTTCCCCACCTTCACATCGCCGACCCACACTGGAGGGACACCACCCCGTACGCGAGAAACAGCCCCGCGAGGCTCCCACCGCAGCAGTTCCCGATCTGAGGCGAATTCCATGGACAAACGGATTCTGGACTACACCCAATGGCAGGACACCGCCGACACCCTGCACCTCTTCCTGCAGATGGCGGGAAAGGTGAAGATAGAGCGCTCAGATAAGCGGCCAGGCTGGGGGCACATCCGGATGCCGCTGACCGTCGACGGGATCGGCACCGGGACCATTCGCGGGGACGGGAGCAGCTTCGAGATCTACTTCAACCTGCGCCAGCACCATGTGGACGTACAGAACACCAATGGCAGCAAGTCCCGGATTCCGCTGCAGGACGGCCTCAGCGTCGCGGACTTCTACGCACAGCTGATGGGGGCGCTGGACTACATCGGGGCGCCGACCCGGATCAACACCACACCGCAGGAGTTCCACGACACGACGCCGTTCGAGCAGGACACCAAGTACCGTTCCTGGGACCGGCAGGCCATCGCCGTCTACCTGGACAACCTGCATTTTGCCTACCGGAGCCTCTCCCGTTTCCTGTCTCCGTTCCGCGGCAAGGTGGACATGCCGCATTACTGGTTCGGCACCATGGACCTCGCCGGGTCCGTGTTCGCGGGCCAGGCCGCTC
This sequence comes from Arthrobacter sp., assembly GCF_031988865.1. NCBI lineage: Bacteria > Bacillati > Actinomycetota > Actinomycetes > Micrococcales > Micrococcaceae > Arthrobacter > Arthrobacter sp. Next base: position 358 of record NZ_DALZXY010000116.1, on the reverse strand, counting down.
CGTACAGCGGGACGGACGTGATTGGGGCGAACTGTTTTGACGAAAAGTTCATGGAATACGGGTTCTGGCCCGGTGACGTAAAAATGTCCAAACCGGCGTTCTACGGCATGCCGTATCCGTTTATGGCGGAGATCGGCAGCTATGCGTCCATGCTGGAACCGGACCGGGCCCGGTTCCAGCCGCAGATGAACGAATTCATCCTCACCCTGGAAGACGCCTTCGCCGCGCAGGACCCGGAGCAGGCTGTGGTGGAGATGTGCCGGAGCAGTTTCGAGATCGTCCAGCGCATAGACCGGTGGTCGGACCTGGACTGGATCTCCGAGCCGCTGACTTACCCAGCGGTCTCGGCATAGCCGGC
>NZ_DALZXY010000115.1:7707-8528 GCF_031988865.1 Arthrobacter sp. | reverse complement strand
CCGCTGTACCAGCTGCCCGGCCCGCTGCCGCACCAATGATCCGACGTGTGCTCCCTCGTGCCCTGTGGTTCACGGCCGCCGCTGCCGCCGTCGTCCTCTGCGGGCTCGCGGCGCGGGGGCTTCCGGGAGTCGTTGGAGACGCCGCCGGCGGCGTCCTGTATGCCGTGCTCGTGTACGTGCTGCTCGGACTGGCAGCGCTGCTCCTGCTTCGCCGCCGGATCCCGCCGGTCCGCCTGGCGGCGGGATCCCTATTGCTCTGCACTCTCGTGGAACTGTTCCAGCTCACCCAATGGCCCTCCCGGCTGGGTGAGGCCTGGGCGCCGCTCCACCTGGTGTTCGGCAGCACCTTTAATCCCTGGGACCTGGCCGCCTACGCCGCCGGGGCTGCCGGGGCGGCTTTGGTAGACACAGCGCTCAGCCGAGCCGCTCGATAATCGTCACGTTGGCCTGGCCGCCGCCCTCGCACATCGTCTGGAGGCCGTAGCGTCCGCCGGTCCGCTCCAGCTCATGCAGCAGGGTGGTCATCAGCCGGGCACCGGTGGCGCCGATGGGATGCCCCAGGGAGATTCCTCCGCCGTTGACGTTGACCCGGGACATATCTGCGTCCAGTTCGCGATGCCAGGCCAGGACCACGGAGGCAAAGGCTTCGTTGATCTCGATCAGGTCCATCTCCGCCAGGCTCATGCCGGTGCGCTTGAGCGCGTGGCGGGTGGCTTCGATCGGGGCACTGAGCATCATCACCGGGTCATCGCCGCGGGCGGAAATGTGATGGATCCGGGCCCGCGGACGCAACCCGTACCGGCGGACGGCGTCTTCCGAGG
>NZ_DALZXY010000115.1:0-7697 GCF_031988865.1 Arthrobacter sp. | reverse complement strand
AGCAGCAGCACCGCGGCGGCGTCGGAAATCTGCGACGACGTGGCGGCCGTGAGCTTTCCGCCCTCCCTCAGCGGAGCCAGGGATTCGATCTTGGCGCGGTCCGGGGTACGCGGGCCTTCATCGGCGCTGATTCCGGCCACGGGCAGGATTTCCCGGTCAAAGCGCCCCTCGGCTTGGGCGGCGAGCGCCCGTTCGTGGGAGCCGACGGCGTAATCTTCCAGTTCCGTGCGGGTGAGGCCCCAGCGGTCCACCATCATTTCCGCGCCGATGAACTGGGAAATCGGCTGCCGGCCGTACCTCGCTTCCCAGCCAGCCGAGCCGGTGAACGGATCCGGGAAGCCCAGTTCGGCCGCAGCGGTGTTGGCGTAGCCGATCGGTACGGCGGACATGTTCTGCACCCCGCCGGCCACGACCAGGTCAGCGGTGCCGCTCATGACGGCCTGTGCCGCATAGGAAACTGCCTGCTGACCGGAACCGCACTGGCGTTCCACCGTGGTCCCCGGCACCCGCTCCGACAGTCCGGCTGCCAGCCAGGCAGTGCGGGCGATGTCCATGGCCTGCGGGCCCACCTGGTCGATCGAGCCCAGGATCACTTCGTCGAACTCGTCGGATCCGATCCCGGTGCGCCGCACGGTTTCGCCGATCACGGCGGCTGCGAGGTCCGCCGGGTGCACGCCGCTCAGCCCGCCGCCGCGCCGCCCCACGGGAGTGCGGACCGCGTCGATGATGTATGCCTCAGCCATGCTTGGCTCCTTTGCCGAAGACGTTGCCGTGCCGGATTATTATGCTGTTCACCACACTGTGCTGTTTCCCACATTAGGCCAGGCCTGCGGCTCCTGGCAGGGGCTTTCGAACCCGGGCGGCGCAACCGGTTTGCGTGTGGCCGCTAAACTGGAAAAGCTGCCATTTGAGCAGCCCCGAGTCCCACCACACCTGAAAGCAGCGGCATTGTCCTCACAGGTCCAGACCCCCGTCCGTGCGAGCGCCAACCCGGCGATCGGTAAGGAAGCCGCCCGCCGGCGCACCTTCGCCGTGATCTCCCACCCTGACGCGGGCAAGTCCACGCTGACCGAAGCGCTGGCCCTGCACGCCCGCGTGATCGGCACCGCCGGCGCCACGAACGGTAAGGAGAACCGCCGCGAGACGGTCTCCGACTGGATGCAGATGGAGAAGGACCGAGGCATCTCCATCAGCTCCACCGCCCTGCAGTTCGCCTACCGGGACACCGTCATCAACCTGCTGGACACCCCGGGCCACGCCGACTTTTCCGAAGACACCTACCGCGTGCTCGCAGCCGTGGACTGCGCCGTGATGCTCGTTGACGCCGGCAAGGGCCTGGAAACCCAGACCATGAAGCTCTTCGAGGTCTGCCGTGCCCGGAACCTGCCGATCATCACCGTGATCAATAAGTGGGACCGTCCCGGCCTCGATCCGCTGGCCCTGATGGACGAAATCACCGAACGCACCGGACTGACTCCCATGCCCCTGACCTGGGCCGTGGGTATCGCCGGCGACTTCCGCGGCGTGTGGGACCTGCAGAAGGACGAGTTTGTCCGGTTCACCCGGCAGAACTCCGGCGCTTCCCTGGCCATGGAGGAACACTTCAGCCCGGAAGAAGCGGAAGCCGCCGAAGGCGATGCCTGGACCGATTCGCTCGGCGAGGCCGAACTGGTGATCGATGGCCGCGAATTCGACCGGCAGGCGTTCCTGGATGCCAAGGCCACTCCCATTCTTTTCTCTTCCGCTGCACTGAACTTCGGCGTCAAGCAGATCCTCGACGCCCTGGTGGACCTGGCCCCGTCCGCCGGCCCGCGCGTGGATCACGAGGGCGGCTCACGCCCGGTCGACGCACCGTTCTCCGGCTTCGTCTTCAAGGTCCAGGCCGGCATGAACAAGGCCCACCGGGACCATGTCGCCTTCATCCGGGTCTGCTCCGGCATCTTCGAACGCGGCATGGTGGTGACCCACTCCAATACCGGCAAGACGTTCGCCACCAAGTACGCCCAGCACCTTTTCGGCCGCGAACGCGAAGTGATCGACCAGGCCTACCCGGGCGACGTCGTTGGGCTGGTTAACGCCTCCGCCCTCCGCGTGGGCGACAGCCTCTACGTCGAGGAGCCCGTGCAGTATCCGCCGATCCCGTTCTTCAGCCCCGAACACTTCCGGGTGGCCCGTTCCCAGGACCCCAGCCGCTACAAGCAGTTCCGCCGCGGGATCGACCAGCTGGAGCACGAGGGCATCATCCAGGTGCTCCGCTCCGACCGGCGCGGAGACCAGGCACCGGTGCTGGCCGCCGTCGGCCCCATGCAGTTCGAGGTGGTCGAGGACCGGATGACGCAGGACTTCAATGCCCCAATGCGCTATGAACAGCTCTCCTACTCGCTGGCCCGGCTGACCGACGCCTCGGCCGCGGAGATCCTGAGCAACGTGCACGGCGCCGAGGTGCTGGTCCGCACCGACGGAGCGTATGTGGCCGTCTTCAACGACGTCTGGGCGCTGCGCCGGGTGGAGAAGAACCATCCGGAGGTCCCGCTGGCCGTGATCGGCACCGAGTCGCCGAACAGCCGCGGTTACTAAACCTTAGGGCGCGGGGCCGTGGACTCGCCCCTCCGAAGATGTACAGCTCATCTCACCAATCTCTGACCAATTCAGATTCGTGGGTATGCGGCAGGCCCGCTTGCTCCTTGAGGTTGCCCTCAATGGTGACGGGCTGATCACGGAAATTACGATGTTCATCAGGGTAAGGCCGGTTCGCACGGTTCGGGGGAACACGAGCACCAGAGCGGCAGCCGCGCTGGTCGAAAGGACGAGTCCGACCGGCCTAAGCATAAAGGTTCCTAATCTGAAACTGCTTTGAGGCTAAGCGTCGGTGATTTATGGCTAGGCTGGTGGCATCAGCGTCCCCGCCCGGGAGATCCTGCTACCGGAAGGTCTCAGCCATGTCGGCCATGTCATCAACCAAGTTGCGCTCCCCCGGCCAGCTTGCCTCCGCCCCCGAAGATTCCGCCGCCTGGCAGCGGCTGAAGAGCGCCGCGACGGAGTTCGCGCAGTTCCAGGAGCAGGACGGGTCAGTGCCCGAAGAGCACCGCGCCGCAGCAGCACCGCTGCTGGAAACCGTCCGGGACGCCGTCAGCGAGCTCGCTCCCGCCTTTGGACATGACGCCGAATACCTCGACCTGGTGGTCCGGGACCTGGACCACTGGCTCGAAGCCGGCCTGGGCGTTCCGGACTTTCTTGATTCGCTGCTGGCTTTCCAGCCGCAGCTGGACCGCACGAACGGCCTGCTGCACCTGGTCGTTTTCCCGATGTACACCCAAAACGGCTCCCGTTCCCGCCTGCTCGAGGCGGTCCTGGTGGAGGTCATCTGGCCGGACTTCATCGCCGGGCTGGAAGCCGGGGACTACTCCAACAAGCTCTTTGTCCCGATCCGGTTCCGCGGTTTCACTCCCGGCTATGACACCAACTCCGCCGTGTTGTTCCCGGAAACCGTGGCCGTCCGCGAGACGCCGGCCTTCACCTGGGGCGCCATCTTCGCCGACCGGGAGGCCGCCCGCTTCCGCAAGGTGCTCCGCGCCGCCGCGGACATCACCTCGCTGCAGCTTCCCGACGGTGCCGCGGAATTCCTGGACAACCAGGAGCTGACCGAGGAAACCTTCGTAATGTGGGACCTCATCCACGACCGCACCCACATGCGCGGTGACCTGCCGTTCGATCCCTTTATGATCAAGCAGCGCATGCCGTACTTCCTCTACTCCCTCGAGGAACTTCGTTGTGACCTGACGGCCTTCCGCGAATCGGTGAAGATCCAGCAGGACGAGGACGCCGATCCGCAGGCGCGCCGGACCGCCGCACTGGTGCAGTACGCCGTCATCTTCGACCGGATTTTCCGGTTTGCCATCACCGGTTCCCGGGTCCGGAACTACGACGGCCTGGGCGGACAGCTGCTCTTCGCCTGGATGCACCAGCACCACGTGCTGCACTGGACCGACGGCAAGCTGAGCATCGATTGGGACGAAGCCCCCGCCGTCGTCGTCCGCCTTGGCGAAGAAATCGAGGAACTGTACTGGCGTTCCATCGACCGGCCCAAGACAGCGCACTGGCTGGCCGCCTACGCTCTTGTCTCAGGCACGCTGACTCCGAACCCGGCCTCGCGCTGGGCCAAGGGGCCGGACGCCCTGCCGCTGGACGGCCCGCCGCGCGCGCTGACGGATGAAGTGCTCGACGACGAATTCCCGCTGTCCATGTTCTACGAAGCGCTGTCGAAGAAGATGGCGCCGGTCATCGAGTCCACCGCCGGAATCACGGGGAGCAGCACGCTATGACACCTAACGGGGCACCGGAAGCATCCGCTGTAAAGGGACTGACGGTCCTCGTGGCGGGGGCCTCCTCCGCCTCCGGCACCGCCGTCTGCGCCGCGCTGGCGGCCGGCGGGGCCAAGGTGGTCGCCGTTGGCTCCAGCGCCGCACGGCTGGAAAAGGCGCTCGCTGGGGTGCCCGGGGCCGAGCTGCGCACCTGCGACCTGAGCCTGCCCGGTGACGTGGCCTCCCTCGCCTCCGACCTGCAGGAAACCTACGGAGGGATCGACGGGCTGATCCACCTCGTCGGCGGCTGGCGCGGAGGACGCTCACTGGAAGACCAGAGCGACGAGGACTGGGACTTCCTACAGAAGAACATCCTGGGAACCCTGCGCAACGTCAGCCGGAGTTTCTATCCGCAGCTGGTTGCCTCCGGGCACGGACGGCTGGCGATTGTGTCTTCGACGTCGGTGGATGACCCCACCCCGGGCAACGCCGGGTACGCCGCCACCAAGGCCGCGGCCGAAACCTGGATCCAGTCCATTGCCGCAGGGTTCAGCGACACCGATGCCGCCGCCGTCGTTCTCGTGGTCAAGGCGCTGGTTGATGACGCCATGCGTCAGGCCCAGCCGGAGCGTAAATTCCCCGGCTACACCGACGTTTCCGCGCTGGGCGAGGCCGCCGTCCGGCTCTTCGCCACGGATGCCGCGCGGCTCAACGGCAGGCGCATCAGCCTGGTCCCTGCCTAAATTCATCCGGCCCCGGTTTTCGACCCGTCCCCATCGTGAGGAATACTGACACCTGTGACTGAAACCTCATCCCTGCATGACCCTGCCCTACGCGCCTTCGCCTCGGATAACTACTCCGGCGTCCACGCCGAGATCATCGATGCCCTGGCGGCAGCCAACTTTGGCCACCAGGTGGCCTACGGCGAAGACGTCTATACCGCCAAGCTCCATGAGGTGCTTAGCGGGCACTTTGGTGACCAGATGCGCGCCTACCCCGTCTTCAACGGAACCGGTGCGAACGTTATCTCCCTGCAGGCGCTGCTGCCCCGCTGGGGTGCCGTCGTCTGCGCTGCCACGGCCCACATCAACGTTGACGAGAACGGCGCTCCGGAGCGCGTGGGCGGCATGAAGCTGCTCTCCGTGCCCACACCGGACGGCAAGCTCACACCCGAACTAATCGACCTCGAAGCGTGGGGCTGGGGGGACGAACACCGCGCCCAGCCGCTGGCCGTGTCCATCACCCAGTCCACCGAACTGGGCACGCTCTACACCGTCGAGGAAATCCGGGCGATCGCCGACCACGTCCATGCCCGCGGCATGAAGCTCCACATGGACGGTGCCCGGCTGGGCAACGCGGCCGCCGCGCTGGGCGTTTCGATGCGGGCCCTGACCACCGACGCCGGCGTCGACATCCTCTCCCTTGGCGGCACCAAGAACGGCATGATGTACGGCGAGTGCATTGTCGCCCTGAATCCCGAGGCCGCTCCCGGCCTGGAGTACCTGCGCAAAATGAACATGCAGCTGGCGTCCAAGATGCGCTTCGTCTCGGCCCAGTTCATCGCTTTGTACGGCACGGATCTGTGGCTGCGCTCCGCCTCCACGGCAAATGCGATGGCCGCACGGCTGCGCGCCGCTGTCGAGCAGATCGAGGGGCTTACCCTCACCCAGCCCACCGAGTCCAACGCCGTTTTCGCCGCCCTGCCGGCTGGTGTGGCGGACAGGCTGCGGGACTCTTTCCGCTTCTATGACTGGGACCAGGCCACCGGCGAGGTGCGCTGGATGTGCACGTTCGACACCACTGAAGCGGACGTGGATGCGTTCGCCGCAGCCATCGCTTCGGAGCTTTCAGCCGCCCGCTGATCCACTCCACTGTCGGCCGGGCGGTCCGGGTACGTAAGCTGTTGCCCGTAACGAATTGGACGCTTCGGCGAGCCTGCGCTGCCCGGCCCACGGCTCGCCGTAATCTTCGAGGGTGAGTGCAATTGGTGACCTATCACAGGTGCCCCCGGAATTCCTGACAGCCCTGGGGGCGCTGCGCCGTGCCAAGTGCCGGCCGGAACTGCGGCTGGAGGAAATCCCAGCCCCTACCCGGCTGGCGCCTTTCGCCGTGTCACTGGCCGCCGACGTCGTTTGCTCCGGCCCGCAGCCGGAAGAAGGAACCTTCCACGGCAACGTGGGCCCTGTCCTTCCCCAGACCCAGGAGCTGGCCACAGGACGGTTCATCCTGCTGCACGATCCCGAGGGCAGCGCGGTATGGAACGGCACCTTCCGGATCGTCACGTACATCCGCGCCGAGCTGGAACCGGACATGGGCAATGACCAGATGCTCGGCTCGGTTGCCTGGACCTGGCTGGTGGACGCCCTGCAGGAACACGGCGCCCGGTATTCGTCCGCTGGCGGTACGGCCACCCGGATCCTGTCCGAGAGCTACGGCACGCTCGCCGGGCGCAGCGACGCGATTGACATCGAGCTCCGCGCCTCCTGGACCCCGGCCGACGCCGACGTGCAGTCCCACCTCGAAGCCTGGTCCGACATGGTGTGCACTTTCGCGGGATTGCCTCCGCTGCCCGACGGCGTTTCACCGCTTCCACGGCGCCGGCTCAACTAAGCGCAGGCGCCGGGATCGGGGAATCCCGCTGCACTCGATAGACTGAAAGCCTTATGACCGCCCAAACTTCCGGCAACGCCCTTTCCGAAACGCCCGCAGACGAACCCGCGGCAGATGCTCCCCTTCCCGTACTCGAATCCCCACGAGACGGAGTGCCGCTGGTAATCGACACCATGTCCGGCCTGGAGCGGGCTGCCCGCGCCCTGGCCGCGGGCACGGGTCCCGCAGCCGTCGACGCCGAGCGGGCCTCCGGCTTCCGGTACGGCCAGCGCGCCTTCCTGGTGCAGATCCGCCGCGAGGGAGCCGGCACCTGGCTGATCGATCCGGAACCGCTCCGCGACCTGAGCATCATCAACGAGGCCCTGCCCTGCCTCTCCGAACTGGGTATGTGGCCGGACAAGCTCTTCGACACCGAATTGGCCGCACGCCTGGCCGGGCTGCCCCGCGTTGGACTCGCCGCCGTCATCGAGCACCTCCTCGGCTTCAGCCTGGCCAAGGAACACTCCGCCGCAGACTGGTCCACCCGGCCGCTTCCGGAGCCCTGGCTGCGCTACGCCGCGCTCGACGTCGAGGTCCTGGCGGAGCTGCGCGAAGAGCTGGTCAAACTGCTCGACGCCGACGGCAAGCTGGCTTACGCCGAGGAGGAATTCGAAGCTATCCGCACCGCCCCGCCGGCACCGCCGCGCACCGACCCCTGGCGCCGGACCTCCGGCATGCACCAGCTGCGGGACCGCCGGCAGCTGGCCGCCGTGCGCGAACTGTGGCAGGAACGTGAGCAGCTGGCCG
>NZ_DALZXY010000114.1:1721-8616 GCF_031988865.1 Arthrobacter sp. | reverse complement strand
CCCGCACTTCCCTGCCCGCCGCCCCGACCCTCCCGCCGCCCCGACCCTCCCGCGCTCCCCGCCCGACCGGCCCGCTGCCTGCGGCTATGCCCGCGGCATAACCGCAGGCTGCCACCTTCCACTGCGGGCCAGGCTGGATATATTCGAGGGATGACTACTACGCAGCCTCCCGTCGCCAAGAAGGTACCCACCGAGCGCACGCACCACGGCCATACGTTCGTTGACGATTACGAATGGCTGCGGGAAAAGGAAAACCCGGAGGTCGTCGCGCACCTCGAGGCGGAGAACGCGTACACCGAGGCCGTCACGAACGGCCAGGAGCCGCTCCGTCAGCGGATCTTCGATGAGATCAAGGCCCGCACGGTGGAAACCGATCTGTCAGTTCCGGCCCGTAAGCGCGGCTGGTGGTATTACACCCGCACCGAAGAGGGCCGGCAGTACGGCATCCACTGCCGTACTGCAGCTCAGGACACCGGGGACCTGCACGCTGATTGGACCCCGCCCGTCGTCGAACCCGGCGTTGCCGTGCCCGGAGAGCAGATCCTGATCGACGGCAACGCCGAAGCCGAGGGCAAACCCTTCTTCTCGCTCGGCGGCCTGGCGGTCACGGAGGACGGCAATCTGCTGGCCTACTCCGAAGACAATGCCGGGGATGAGCGGTTCACTATGCGCATCAAGGACCTGCGCTCCGGTGAGCTGCTGCCCGACGTCGTCAGCAACGTCTTCTACTCCCTGGCCTTCTCCCCCGATGGCACGCGGGTCTTCTATACCGTGGTGGATGAATCGTGGCGCCCTTACCAGGTCAAGGCCCACACCCTGGGCACCCCGGTGGAAGAGGACGCGGTCATCTATCAGGAGGACGACGTCGCCATGTGGACCGGCTTCGACCTCTCCGCAGACCGCAAACAGCTGCTGATCGGCATCAGCTGCTCCGAGTACAGCGAATACCGGGTGCTGGACTTCGACGATCCCACCGGCACCGTGCGCACCCTCATTCCGCGCAGCGAGCACATCCTCTACGAAGCCGAACCCTTCACCCGGGACGGCGAACGGCAGTACCTCATCACGCACAACCGGGATGCCCTGAACTCGATGGTTTCCCTGGTCTCCGGCGCCGAGTTCGCCAAGCCGCTGAGCGGCCAGGCCTGGCACACGGTCGTGGCGCACGACGACGCCGTCCGGGTTAACGGGGCATCGGTCACCTCCACGCACGTCCTCGTTTCGGTGCGCAAGGACACCACCGAGCGGGTACAGATTCTGCCCTTGGACGGCCTGGGCACCGCGGCGCAGGCCACCCCGACCGAACCCGCCTTCGACGAAGAGCTCTACACCGCGGGCCTGACCAACGCGGAATACGATTCGCCGATCATCCGCCTCAGCTACACCTCCTACCTGACGCCGCCGCGCGTCTACGACTATGTCCTGGCCAGCGGCGAACTGGAGCTGCGCAAGGAAACCCCGGTCCGCGGAGGCTACGACCCGGCCGATTACGTGGCCGAACGGGACTGGGCGACGGCGCCGGACGGCACCCGGGTGCCCCTCTCCATACTGCGCCGGGCCGAGGTCAAGCGCGACAGCTCCAATCCGGCACTCGTCTACGCGTACGGCAGCTACGAGATCTCCATGGACCCGGCCTTCAACATTTCCCGGCTGTCACTGCTGGACCGCGGCGTCATCTTCGTCGTCGCGCACATCCGCGGCGGCGGTGAAATGGGCCGCGCCTGGTACGACCAGGGCAAGAAGCTGCACAAAAAGAACAGCTTCACCGACTTCGTGGCCGCCACCGAGCACGTTGCCGCTTCCGGCTGGGTGGACCCGGCGCGGATCGCCGCCATGGGCGGCTCGGCCGGCGGCCTGCTGATGGGCGCCGTCGCGAACCTGGCTCCGGAGAAATACAAGGCGATCGTGGCGCAGGTGCCGTTTGTGGACGCGCTGACCTCCATCCTGGATCCGGAGCTGCCGCTGTCCGCCCTGGAGTGGGAGGAATGGGGCAACCCCATTACCGATCCGGAGGTGTACCGCTACATGAGCGAATACACCCCGTATGAGAACATCCGGCCCGTGGACTACCCGCGGATCGCGGCGGTCACCAGCTTCAATGACACCCGGGTTCTTTACGTGGAGCCAGCCAAGTGGGTCGCAAAGCTCCGCGAAGTTACCACCGGTTCCGAACCGATCGTCCTGAAGATCGAGATGGAAGGCGGCCACGGCGGAGCTTCCGGCCGCTACGAGGCATGGAAGGACCGGGCGTGGGACTATGCCTTCGTCCTGGACGCGCTGGGTGCGCAGGAGCTTATGCCGAGCGCCGAATCACCAGTTCCGGCGGATAAATAACCGGAGCCCGGTGGGAGCCGGGGTTCTCGATTTCCGCCAGCAGCATCCCGCCCGCCCGCTGCGCCATCTCGATCATGGGGTTGACGACGGTGGTCAGCGGCGGGGTGCTGGTGGCGGCAATACCGTGGTTGTCATATCCGACCAGCGAAACATCCTCGGGAACCTTCAGCCCGCGGGCACCCAGCACACTGAGCACCCCCAGCGCCATCAGGTCCGAGGCCGCGAAGATCCCGTCGATGCCCGGATCGGCGTCCAGCAGCCGCACGGCCGCCGCAGCGCCGCCGGCCGTGGTGAAGTTCCCGTGCTCGACGCCGGCAGGTTCCAGGCCGGCCGCGGCCAGTGCCTGCCGGAAGCCTTCGGTGCGGTCCCTCGCCGGTGACATGTCCGCCGGGCCGGCAACCGTGGCGATCCGCCGCCGACCTGCCTTGGCCAGATGCCCGGCAGCAAGCCGTCCGCCGGCCACGTTGTCAGTGTCCACGTAGAGCAGGTCCTCGGAGAGTTCCCAGGGCCGGCCGATAAAAACCGAGGGCATGCTGGAACCGGCCAGCGCGGTTTCGAGCTCGTCTGACTGGTGGTGGGAGACCACAATCGCTCCGTCCACGTGCCCGCCGCGGAGATAGCGCAGTGTTTGGCCGGCCTTCTCCCCCTGCCTGGCGATGAGCAGCACCAGCTGGACCTCGGTGTTCTTCAGCGACTCGGTGATGCCGTTCAGCGTCATGGCGAAGAACGGGTCCACCAGGACCCTTCCGTCCGGTTCCGGAATGACCAGCGCTATTGAGTCGGCGCGCTGCGTCGCCAGGGACCGGGCGGCCCGGTTGGGGCTGAATCCGAGGTCGCTGATCGCCTTGTCGATCGCCGCCTGGGTGGCCGGGCTGACCTTTGCTCCGCCGTTGATCGCCCGGGAAACCGTGGACCGGGAGACGCCGGAGAGCGCAGCCACATCCTCAAGGGTGGGGCTGGTGCGGCGGGGTTTTGGCGACGCTGCGTTTGGCGCACCGTCTGGCTTCGGCGTGGACACTATTTCGACGATACGACATCCCGGACCGCTGCGGATCCGCCCTCTCCGTCTTCCGGTACGCCGATCCCCGGGCCCGGGGCCCCGCGGGACGGTTTGGAGTCCGGGTCGCCGGGCGCTGGTTGACCGGGTGCCGGCCCTTCCCAGCGCAGTTCAGGCAGCAGGACGGCGGGAACCGCCGGCAGCGCGTTCCGCCGGGCTGCCTCGGCGAACCACAGGGCGCTGGCCTTGGGTGTGCGCTCCAGGGTCTGGTAGTCCACGTGCACAATGCCAAAACGCTTCTCATAGCCCCAGGCCCACTCGAAGTTATCCAGCAGCGACCACGCGAAGTAACCGCGGACGTCCACACCCTCCGCGGCGGCGTCCGCCACGGCCGAGAGGTGCCAGGCAATGAATTCCCGCCGCCTGCTGTCCTCGACGAGGCCGCCGGGGCCGGGTTCGTCGTCGAACGCCGCTCCGTTTTCGGTGATGTACAGCGGAACCCCGGCGGGGCCGGAGTACTCCTGGTGCAGGCGGGTCAGCAGCCGGTGCAGACCCTCGGGCTGGATCTCCCAGCCCTGCCCGGTGACGGGCAGGCCGCGGCTGACGGTGCGCACGCCGTCGGCTGCCGGATAGGGGCTGACAGTGGGCCGGGACGACGGCGCCGCACTGGTCACGCTCTCTTGACCCGGTGCTGCGGTCACGGCGTGCCCGTTGTAGTAGTTCACACCCAGGAAGTCGATGGGCGCGGAAATCAGGCCCAGGTCCCCGTCCCGGATGTGACGCTCCAGACCGTACGGAGCAATATCCGCAAGCACGTCCGCCGGGTATGCCCCACGGAAGACCGGATCCGTGAACATCCGGTTGAATTGCCCGTCGATCCGCCGCGCGGCGTCCACGTCCGCAGGGTCTTCCGGGTTGACCGGATCAGCGACGGTGAAATTCAGGGTCAGCCCAATGTCCAGGCCGGTATCCCGGCCGCGCAACGCCTCCAGCGCCAGACCGTGGCCCAGCAGGAGGTGGTGGTTGGCGGCCACGGCCAGGGCCCGGTTCTGCAGACCGGGTGCGTGCTCGCCGCTGGCATAGCCTACGTACGCCGAACACCAGGGCTCATTCAGGGTGGTCCAGTCCCGGACCCGGTCCCCCAGCGCGTCATGGACGGTCAGAGCGTAGTCGGCGAACCGGAAGGCTGTATCCCGGCTGGCCCAGCCGCCCCGGTCCTCCAGTGCCTGCGGCAGGTCCCAGTGGTAGAGCGTGATCCAAGGCCGGATTCCGGCTTCCAGCAGTTCATCGACCAGCCGGCTGTAGAAGTCGAGTCCGGCCGGGTTGGGCGCGCCGCCGTCGGGCCGGATCCGCGCCCACGAGGTGGAGAACCGGTAGGACTGCAGCCCGAGGGATTTCATCAGGGCTACGTCCTGGGGCATCCGATGGTAATGGCCGCAGGCCACGTCCCCTGTGTCGCCGCCCGCGACGGCGCCCGGGACGCGGCAGAAGGTGTCCCAGATGGAGTCGGTCCGTCCGTCTTCGCGGGTGGCACCCTCCACCTGGAAGGCCGCGGTGGCGGCGCCCCAGAGGAATCCCGGTGGCATTGCCCGCTGGCGGGTTCCGGAATCAGTCATCCCTTCACGGCTCCTTGCATAATGCCGGCAACCAGGTGCCGGCCGGCGATGGCGAAAACGATGAACAGCGGGATGGTGGAGAGCACGACGCCGGCCAGCACCACCGAGTAGTCCACGAACCGGGCGGACTGAAGCTGGGCCAGTGCCACGGGAAGGGTCGGGTTCTGCGGATTCAGGGCGATGAAGGGCCAGAAGAAGTTGGTCCAGGTCGCCACGAAGGTGAAGAGCGCCAGCATGGCTGCCGCCGGGCGGGCTGCGGGCAGCGCCACATGCCAGAAGGCCTGCCACATGTTTGCCCCGTCCATCCGCACGGCCTCAATCAGCTCATCCGGCAGCGCATCGCGCAGGTACTGGGTCATCCAGAACACGCCGAACGCCGTGACCAGTCCGGGGACGATCACCGCGCCCATCGTCCCCGCCCAGCCGAGCTTGGACATCACGATGAACAGTGGCACCACCCCGAGCTGGGTGGGCACGGCCATGGTTGCGACGACGAAGACCAGCAGGACCTTCGAGCCCCGGAACCGCAGTTTCGCGAAGGCAAAGCCGGCCAGCGATGAGAAGAGCACCACGGACGCGGCGGTCACGCTGGAGACCAGGATGCTGTTGCCCAGCGCTTTCCAGAACGGAATGCTGTCCAGCACCGCGGCGGCATTGATGAAGAAGTTACCGCCGGGAATCAGGGGCATGCCGGCGTTCAGTGCACGGGAATCATGGCTGGCGACCAGGAAGGTCCAGAACAGCGGGAAGACCGAGCCCAGCAGGACGGCGCCCAGCAGCCCGTAGGTCAGGAAACCCGGGCGGCGGTTGAAGCCGCCCGTGGCCCGGCGTTTGAGTCCGTTCCGCCGCGGCGGTTCCGGCGGCCGCGTGCGTTGGCGTGCACGGCGCCGGCGCGCCGCCTCGGCAGCGTGTTTTCCGGCGGACTGTTCAATCATGGGCACGGAAGTCATTTGCGTCCTCCCTGGGTCGCGATGCGCCGGGTGATGAGGAAGTTGAGCAGGGCAATAAGGACGATGATCACGAAGAGCAGCCAGGCCACTGCTGATGCCCGGCCGAAGTTGCGCTGGCCCCAGCCTTGTTCCCAGATGTACATGGTCACGGTCTGCCACTGCCGGTCCGCACCGCCCAGCCCATAAGGGTCGAACACCCGTGCTTCATCAAAGATCTGCAGCCCGCCGATGGTGGCAGTGATGACCACAAAGATGATGGTCGGCCGCAGCATGGGAACGGTGACGGAGACGAACTGGCGCCAGCGGCTGGCGCCGTCGATGATGGCCGCTTCGTAGAGCTCCCGCGGGATCGCCTGCATCGCGGCCAGAAGAATCAGCGCGTTGTAGCCGGTCCAGCGGAAGTTCACCATCGTGGCGATCGCCGCATGGCTGGCCAGGGAGTCCGAGTGCCACGGAACGGCGGGCAGGCCGATGCCCGAGAGGAAGGAGTTGATGGCTCCTGACTGGTCCGCGAACATGTTGTTGAAAATCAGGCCGACCGCCACGGGAGCGACGACGAAGGGCAGCAGCACGCCCATCCGCCAGAACGTTTTGGCCCTCAGGTTCGCATCCAGCAGGGCGGCGATGGCGATGGCAGCGATCAGCTGCGGGACGGCGGAGATCAAGAAGATGGAGAACGTGTTTCCCACGGCGTTCCAGAAATAGGGCTGGTTCAGGATGAACTCATAGTTCTCCAGGCCCGCGAATCCCTGGTTGCCGCCAATCAGGTTCCAGTTGTGCAGTGATACCCAGCCGGTGTAGACGAGCGGGAACAGTCCCACGACGGCGAACAGAATAAAGAACGGGGAGATGTAGAGGTAGGGAGAGACTTTGACGTCCCAGCGGGCCAGCTTGCTGCCGAAGCCGACACGGCGGACGCCGGCTGCGGCGGACTTCGGCTTTTCCGTCCTCACGGTGAGCGCCATGACGGGTTCCTAACGGTTAGCGGGGTGTGGTGG
>NZ_DALZXY010000114.1:0-1711 GCF_031988865.1 Arthrobacter sp. | reverse complement strand
CCCGTCCGGCGGCGCCTGGCGCCGCCGCACGGGGATCTGTGGCTGGCTGGGGCCGGTCCGGCGCTAGCCCAAAGCCTTGACGGCGGTGACGAACTTCTCCCAGGAGGAGCCGGCGTCGTCGGTCTTGTCCACGTCAACCCGGGTCAGGGCCTGCTGCATGGCGTCATTGATCGGGAAGTACTTCGGACCCTTGTACGGGGTCACGGTGACCGCGTCGGCACGGTCGGCGAAGATCTCCCCGATCGGTGCGTCGTTGAAGAACGGGTTCGTTGCCTGCAGCAGCGTGTCCGAGGTCAGGGCATCGGTCTGGCTGGGGAAGGTGCCCTTGGCTTCGAAGGCCTTGATCTGCTGTTCCGGCGCGGTGAGCCACTGGGCCAGCTTGATCGCTGCTTCCTGGTTGGCCCCCTGGGCCGGAACGGTCAGGTAGGACCCGCCCCAGTTGCCGCCGCCGCCGGGAAAGACATTGGCGACGTCCCAGCCGTCAACACCTTCGGCTTCGCCCTCGATGATGCCGAGCATCCAGCCCGGGCAGAGCTGCGTGGCGAAGGCTCCGTTCTGGAATCCCGCGTAGTAATCGTCCGTCCACAGGCTCAGGTGGGCGGAAAGGTCCTTGTCCACGGAGGCTTCGAGGACTTTCTTGTAGGTGTCGGAGACATCAGGGTTTTCGGTCGCGACGACAGTGCCGTCCTTCTCCTCATATGTGGTTTCGACCTGGTTGATCATGCCCTGGTATGTGGCCATGGCCGAGTCGAACCAGGCGGCGTCGGAAGCAGCTGTGAACTTCTCCCCGACGGCGAAGTAGTTGTCCCAGTCGCCGGTGAGCAGCTCAGCGACCTCTTCCCGGTCCGTGGGGAGGCCGGCGGCTTCGAACAGGTCAGCGCGGTAACAGACGGCCTCGGGGCCGGCATCCGTACCGTAGCCAATCAGCTGGCCCTCGGGCGTGGTGGCCGGATCAACCTTCCAGTCGAACCAGCGGTTTTCGACGTCGGGGCTGGCCAGATCGGTGAACTGGTCCGGGTACTGCATCAGTTCCGCAAGCCAGTCCATTTCGATGGCCTCGACGTCGGAGAGCCCGGATCCGGCCGCAAGCTTGGTGGTCAGGTTGTCGCGGGCACTGTTGGCCGTGGCTGCCTTGTTATGGACAATCTTGACGTTGTTCGCTGCCTCGTATTCCTTGAAGAGATCCTCGTAGCCGAATTCGTTAAACGTGCCGATGGAGATGGTGACCGGCCCTCCGCCGTCCTCCGCTCCGGCGTCGCTGCTCCCGCCGCACGCCGCGAGACCAAGCGCCCCGACCGCCGCACAGGCGGCGAAGAGCTGTCCCCTTCGGATGGAACGGGATTTCCCTGACGTACCCATGGTGACTCCTTTGTCGAGCGGCGGGGTGGGTCCTGACGGCCAGGGCCCACTGGGAGTGTTGAGTTTCGGAAGCGCTATGGGAGCGCTCCCATGAGACTTGCTCCATCGTGATGTGACGGAAGACACAAGTCAAGTGGGAGCGCTCCCATAGTTGCGGCAGGCCGGCATGCCCAGACCATCGGTGCAGGTCAGAGCGCCATAAAGGTGCTCCTCGTTATGTAATCGTTACCCGGTTTAGTCGGCCGTGCCGGGCTCCGGCGCCGGTGGCTGGGGCTTCGGCAGCCGGGGTGCTTCCGATCCCGTGCTGTTCCTCCCCGGGCTGCCGCTTCCAGGGGTGCCGCCCTCCGGGGTG
>NZ_DALZXY010000113.1:0-8712 GCF_031988865.1 Arthrobacter sp. | reverse complement strand
GGGTTAGCGAACTCCGCTTCCGCGGTGCTGAAGAACCGTTCCGGACTGGACAGCTCCACGGCGGGGGAGCCTTCCAGCGACGCGGTGCGCTGCGCAGCTGCCAGCATTTCCCGGGTTGGTCCACCGCCGCCGTTGCCAAAGCCAAACGGAGCCAGCGACGTGTTGGCGAACCCCTTCTCGGCGAACTGGCGCTGGGCACGCGCCAGCTCGCGGCCGGAGAGATCCGAATTGTAGGTATCCACCGGCGGGAAATGCGTGAAGATCCGGGTACCGTCGATGCCCTCCCAGCGGAAAGTGTGGTGCGGCAGCACGTTCGTTTCGTTCCAGGAGATCTTCTGCGTCAGGAACCAGCGGGACCCGGCGGCCTTGAAGATCTGCGGCAACGCCGCCGAATACCCGAACGAGTCCGGCAGCCAGACCACCTCCGGTTCCACACCAAAGTTCTCCAGGAAGAACCGCTTACCGGCCACGAACTGGCGCGCCATCGCTTCACCGCCGGGCAGGTTGGTGTCCGCTTCCACCCACATCCCGCCGGTGGGCACAAACCGCCCGCTCCGCACCTTCTCTGCCACCCGCGCGAACAGATCGGGGTAGTACTCCTTGAGCCAGGCATACTGCTGGGCGGAGGAGGCGGTGAAAACAAAGTCCGGGTCCACCTCCATCAGCTCAAGCACGTTGGAGAAAGTACGCGCCACCTTCCGTACGGTTTCCCGCACCGGCCACAGCCAGGCAGAGTCGATGTGGGCGTGCCCGACGGCGTGGATCCGGTGCGCGCTCGCATAGCTGGGCTGGGCGAGCACTCCGGCCAGCTCCCGGCGGGCGGCCGCGGCGGTGCCGGAGATATCCGCGGGATCGGCCACATTAACGGCCCGTTCCAGAGCCCGGAGGATCTCGTGCCGGCGCGGTAGATCCATGGGCAGCTCGTGCATCAGGCCGTTCAGGGTCCAGAAGTCCTGGGCAAGTTCCCACACGGCCGTGTCCAGCAGTGCGGCGTCGGCAGTCCGGAAAACGTAGATCGGCTGGTCACCGGCGGTCGAGAGGCTGCCCAGTGGCGTGGGCTCATAGGTGTACCCGGCAATGACGTTGGGATTCGACGCCGCCTCGACGTAATACGTAAAGCGCTCACCGGGTGCCTCGCGGAGCGGTACGTGGAAGTTCTGCGGCTCCAGTGCTTTTACGATCGAGCCCTCCGGTGTGTAAACCAGCCCTTCGGCCTGGAACCCGGGCTGCTCTCCGGTGTACCCCAGATCGATCAGCAGCTCCGCCCGGTCCGGGCCGCGGTCTGCCCACTCAACCGGTACCGTTCCCGAGACCCGGAACCAGACCGTGCCCCAGGGAGCGCCCCACGGCTCACCGACGTGAAACGGCCGGAACTCCTGGCCCACGGCCTGGCCAAAAGGGACCGGTTCGCCGGGTGCTGCCCAGATTTCGATGTTCAGGGGTCTCCGGTCCCGCCAGAGAGCAGGGCCGAGCCGTTCGCGGAGGAAGCGGTTGATCCGGGCTTCCACGAGTTCGCGGTCATCGTGCATGCAGCACCAGTCCTCTCCTTGCCTGCTCAGCTCGTGAGCCACCCGTCGCACTGCCCACCCCGCTCACGGTCCGCCAGCGCGCACTGTCCGCCCCGCTCACGGCCCGCCAGCGGATGAACCGCCGAGACAGCGGGATGTACGCAGAGGCAAATGGCGGCACGGAACGCAGAGGGAGAACGCGGCCCAGCCGTCCTAATCAACTCTGGTTGACGACGTCCGCTTTCGAAAGGCTGGCTTCCACCCACGCCTGGTCCCGCGCTCAGAATGTGGGCACCGCCGGCGCCTGGCTTAGCCTGATTCCATGCCCAAACCTGTCCTCACCATCCTCGCCGGGTCCCGCCCGGTCACCGGCCTCGAGAAGCTGGAAGCGCTCGCCGAGGTCCGGCTCGCCCGTAACTCCGAAGAGCTCGCCGCTGCCCTGCCCGGGACAGAGATCCTCTACCTTTGGGACTACTTTGCCGACGGTCTGCGGCAGTCCTGGGGGAGGGCGGATGCCCTGAAATGGGTCCACGTTCCAGCAGCCGGCGTGGACAAGCTGCTCTTCGCTGAGCTGGCGGACTCGGAGGTCGCCGTCACCAACGCCCGCGGCGTCTTCGATGCGGCGATGGCCGAATACGCACTCGCGGGAATCCTGCACTTCGCCAAGAACTTCCCACAGGCTGGGGCAAACCAGCGGGACTACCGCTGGCAGTACTTTCCTACCTCCAACCTGGCCGGTACCCGGGCGCTGATCGCCGGTACGGGAAGCATCGGACGGGCCACCGCCCGGCTGCTGCGCGCCGTCGGCATCGAGACGGACGGGCTGGGACGCACCGCCCGCGACGGCGACGGCGACGCCGATTTCGGCGCCATCCACGCCAGCACCGACTTCGCGGCCGTGGCGGGAAACTACGACTACGTCGTCCTCGCCGCCCCGCTCACACCGGCCACCCGGCAGATGCTGAACCAGGACGTATTGTCCGCGATGCGCCCGACGGCGGTGCTCGTGAACATGGGACGCGGCGAGCTGGTGGCGCAGGACGCTTTGGTGGCGGCACTGACGGCCAACGGCATCGCCGGCGCGGTGCTGGATGTGACCGATCCGGAACCGCTGCCGGCGTCGGACCCGCTCTGGGACCTGGAGAATGTGCTGATCACTCCGCACCTTTCCGGCGACTCCCAAACCCATCTGCCCGCACTCGCCGCCCAGTTCGAGCAGAACCTGAGCGCGTACATAGACGGCCGACCGCTGGCGAACATGGTGGACAAACGGTTGGGGTTTGTGCCGGCGGGATGAACGCTCACTGTAGGCTCCCGGCATGGACTGGGGAGATTTCTGGGAACAGGCAGCACAGTGGGCGATTACGTGGATTCCCGTGCTCGGGCCGCTGGGAATCCTCACGACGGCGGTGGTTGCGTACTTTGCGTACCGGCAGAAACTCGAAGCAGACCGCCGCGCTCAGTGGTGGGTCCGCGCCCAGTGGGCGCTGGAAGCCTCGCTGAGCGCCAATCCCCGCCGCTCGCTGGCGGGACTTGCCGTGCTGAACGATCTGCGGACCAGTTCCCTCGCCACCCGGGAAGACCGGGAATTGTTCCGCCTGATTGGGCTGACTGTCCAGGAAGAAATTCTTGGGGGAGAGGTGCGGGGAGAGATGCGGGAAACGGCTCAGGAAGAGGACCGGGGAGAGGCCCAGGAAAAGGTGCGGGGAGAGAGCAGACGCCCGACGCTCCGGGAACCGCATGCACGGGAAGCGGCACCGCAGGTTTCCGCACCGTCGGTTTCCCCGCCGTCCGCCTTGCAGGCGCGCATTCTTGAGCAAGCGAACGAGCTGCTGGCGCCGCTGCCGACGGAGGCGACGGTGCGGCCGTCGTCGTCCGGAGCGGCATCCAGTGCTGCATCCGGCCCGGCTTCCGGCCCGTAGCCGCCGGCCAGGCATCCCGTCCGGAGTAGGCGCCCGGCACAAACCGGCCCGGCTTCCGGCCCGTAGCCGCCGCCCCAGTCCCGGGCACAAACCAGGCCCGGCCCGATCTCCGGAACTCCTTGCCGCGCCCCGGGGCCGCTCCTACCGTGGAAGAACCGCGAAAAATCGACCCCGCAGCCGGGGCGGCCCAAAACGTGGGGCCCTTTCTCCTGCGGCGTCCGGAACTGGCGAGGCGATCATGGGCAGTCAACCAAACGATCCGATGTACAACTACAGCCAGGGCTACCGGCCGCCGGGTCCACAGTCCACGCAGGGCCGGGGGATGGCGCTCACCGGCCTGATTCTCGGCATCGTGGGACTGGTGCTGTTCTGGGTACCGCTGATCAACATCGGGGCCCTCATCGTGGCCGTGGTTGGGCTGGGCCTTTCGATTGCGGCGCTGGTGATCGCCATACGCCGGCACACCTCGGCCAAGGGCCTCTCCATTGCCGGGATTATCGTCTCCGGCGTGGCGGTTATTGGCTCCATCCTGGCCAGCGTGATGATTGCAGTCTTCTTCAACACGGTGAACGATTCGGTGAACAACGGGTCCCCCTACGGTGTGGGCCCGTCAACCAGCGCCAGCCCGTCAACGAGTGCCGGGACGACGTCGGGCTCCTCCGGGTCGGCAACGGTGGCTCCGGGCGCAGACCTCCTGCCGCTGGGTACCGCGGCGGACATTGGGGACTATTCCGTCACGGTCTCCAATGTCCAGCGCGATGCCACCAATGACATCGTGAACCTCAACCAGTTCAATGAGGCTCCTGCCGGACAGTATGTCCTGATCACCCTCGACGTCGTATACAACGGCGCGGACGAGGGCGACCCCTGGCTGGACCTGACCACCAACTTTGTCGGATCGGACAACCGCCAGTACGACGAATCGTCCTGCCGTGCGATCCCCGAGCTCCCCGGTACGACGGTTCCGACCCTGGAGAACGGCGGGCAGGCCCAGTTCCAGGTCTGCATGGACGTGCCGCCGGAGGCCGTTCCGGGTGAGCGGGTGCTGGTGGAAGAGACACTGGCCTTTAACGGGCCCAGCGAGTCCAGCTGGCAGACCCAGTAGGGATGCCCGGCGGGCGGGAAGTCACATACAGCACCCAGCTTGTGACCTGCGTCATGTCACCATTACAGTGACTACATCGATCAGAATTCGACTATTGAATCGGTTGTTCAACTATCGAACAACGGCCCGAAAAGCCCAACTGTCGAATCATCAGGCACAACGAAGTGAGGACCCCCGTGCAGTTCCACCACCACGGCTACGTATCCGGAGACCCGCGCGTCGAACCGGCGGCCGGCGTCGGCCTTGACCGCCCGGAAGACCTTCCCAATGAGGTCGACGTGCTGATCGTTGGCTCCGGCCCGGCCGGTATGCTGGCCGCCGCGCAGCTATCCCAGTTCCCGAACATCACCACCCGGATCGTGGAGCGCCGGGACAGCCGGCTGGTCATCGGCCAGGCCGACGGCATCCAGGCCCGCAGTGTGGAAACCTTCCAGGCCTTCGGGTTCGCGGAGGAAATCATTGCCGAGGCCTACCGGATCACCGAGATGGCGTTCTGGCGCCCGGACCCCGCAAACCCGGAGAACATCGTCCGCTCGGGCCGTGCGCTGGATGACCCGTCCGGCATCAGCGAATTCCCGCACCTGATCGTGAACCAGGCCCGGGTCCTGGACTACTTCGCCCGGTTCATGGCGAACTCGCCCGCCCGCATGAAGCCCGACTACGGCTACGAGTTTGTTGGCCTGGAGGTCGACGACGACGCCGAGTACCCGGTCACCGCCACCCTCCTGCACACCGCCGGGCCGAACGAAGGCTCCCAGCGAACGGTCAAGGCCAAATACGTGGTGGGCTGCGACGGCGCCCGCAGCAAGGTCCGCGACTCCATCGGCTCCGTCCTCGCCGGCGACCAGGCCAACCACGCCTGGGGCGTGATGGACGTCCTGGCCAGCACCGATTTCCCGGACATCCGCACCAAGTGCGCCATCCAGTCCTCCAACGGCGGCAGCATCCTGCACATTCCCCGCGAAGGCGGCCACCTGTTCCGGATGTACGTGGACCTGGGCGTGGTCTCCGAGGATGATAACGGTGCGGTCCGCAAGACCAGCATCGACGAGATCATTGCGAAGGCCAACGCCATCCTGCACCCCTACACCCTCGATGTGCGCAACGTCGCCTGGCACAGCGTCTACGAGGTGGGCCACCGGCTCACCGACCGGTTCGACGACGTGCTCCCCGAGGACCTGGGCAGGCGCACGCCGCGCGTTTTCATCACCGGCGATGCCTGCCACACCCACAGCGCCAAGGCCGGGCAGGGCATGAACGTGTCGATGCAGGACGGCTTCAACATCGGCTGGAAGCTTGGCCACGTCCTGGACGGCCGCAGCCCGGAGAGCCTGCTCTCCACCTACTCCGCCGAGCGCCAGGTTGTCGCGAAGAACCTCATCGACTTCGACAAGGAATGGTCCACCCTCATGGCCAAGAAGCCGGAGGAGTTCGAGAATCCCTCGGACCTCGAGGACTTCTACGTGAGCACCGCCGAGTTCCCGGCAGGCTTTATGACCGAGTACACCCCGTCCATGCTCATCGGCGAACCGAAGCATCAGGACCTGGCCTCCGGTTTCCCGATCGGCAAGCGCTTCAAGTCCGCTCCGGTGATGCGGGTCAGCGACACCAATCCCGTGCAGCTGGGCCATCTGGCGAAGGCCGACGGGCGCTGGCGGATCTACGTTTTCGCCGACGCCGCGCAGGCCGGCACCGCGTCGCCGGTTGCTGCCCTGGCCGACTGGCTTCAGAACGCTCCCGACTCGCCGCTGGCCGCCACCCCGGCCGGCGCGGACCGCGACGCCTGGTTCGACGTCAAGGTCATTTATCAGCAGGACAACCACGGGATTGACATCAATGCCGTGCCGGCGGTCTTCAAGCCGGAGGTTGGACCGTTCCAGCTCACTGACCTGGGTAAGGTCTTCGGCGCCAACCCGGAGGCGGATATCTTTGAGCAGCGCGGACTGGACCGCGGCGGCGTCGTAGTGGTGGTCCGCCCGGACCAGTATGTGGCCAACGTGCTGCCGCTGACGGCGACGGCGGAGCTTGGCGAATTCTTCGCCCCGCTGCTGCCGGCCCGCCAAACGCAGGCCTAATCCCTGAACTCCGCAGCCTGATTAGGGGCAGCGCCAGCTAAACGCCCGACGACGGCGGCACATCAGATGCCGCCGTCGTTGGTCGTTAACCGGCCAAAAGTAGATGCATTTGCATAAACCTTGGCTCCTCCCTAAGCTGTTCTAAGGATTTTGCGGTGATCTGCGCACGTGCAGGATGCACGGCGCAGGCCACCGCGGCAGCTATCCGGGAGGAGCACAATGAGCCAGGACCGGAACGGTCAGATACAGCCAGAGCCGACCCAGCCGGTCCAGACGCGGACCATCGGCATACTCGGCGCGGGCCGGGTAGGGACCGCCGTCGCACGCCAGGCCCTGAAAGCCGGCTACGAGGTGAAGATCGCGACTTCCAAACCCGCGGCGGAGAATGCCCTGCTGGTGGAGATCATCACCCCGGGCGCCGCCGCGGTGGACGTGTCCGAAGCCGTACAAGCGGACCTCGTGGTCGTGGCGGTTCCGCTGCACCGCTACCGCACCCTGTCTCCGGCGGACCTGGCCGGGAAGATCGTCATCGATGCCATGAACTACTGGGCACCGGTCGACGGCACGATTGATGATTTTGAGGACGAGCTGCGCGGCAGCAGTGAAGTAGTCCAAGACTTCCTCGCTGCCTCCCGGGTCGTGAAGACGCTGAACCATATCGGCTACCACGACCTTGAGGCGCACGGCACCGAGCCCGGCACAGTCGGACGGCGCGCCCTGGCCGTCGCCGGCGACGACGCGGAGGCCAAGGAGCGCGTCGCAGCCTTTATCGACAGCCTCGGATACGACACCGTCGACGCCGGCCCGCTGGCGGCAGGCCGAGTGTTCCATCCCGGAACGCCCATCTTCAACGGCCCCCACACCGCCGCCGCCATCCGGGCGCTGCTGGCCGAGGCCGTGACGGCTGCACCGGCCGCCTAAGCACGCACACCAGCATCAACACCAGCACGGCCTAAGAGGAGAACACCATGGAAATCGGCGCCTACAGCTTCGGCGACACCCAGCTGAACCCGGACGGCTCCCCACGTCCCACGGGTGAAGCGGTCCGCAACCTTTTCGACGCCATCGTGCTGGCCGACGAGGCAGGCCTGGACTACTTCGGCGTCGGCGAACACCACACGGTGAGCATGCCAGCCTCCTCGCCCGGAGCGCTGATTGCCGCCGCCGCGGCCGCAACCCGCCGGATCACCCTCGGCAGTGCCGCCAGCATCATCGGCACGGACGATCCGGTCCGCGTGTTCCAGCAGTTCGCCACCGCCGATGCCATCTCCGGCGGCGGCCGGATCGAGATCACCGCCGGCCGCGGTTCCTCCGTCGAGACCTTTCCGCTGTTCGGCTATGACCTGACCCAATACGACGAGTTGTTCGGCCAGAAACTGGATCTGCTGCTGACCCTGAATAACAGCAACACCGAACACGTCACCTGGACCGGCTCCGTCCGGCCTGCACTGGCCGACCTCGCCGTAGTGCCCCGGCCGGTCAACGGACAGCTGCCCATCTGGCTCGCCACCGGTGGCAGCGCGCCGTCGTCGGCCCGGGCCGGACGGATGGGACTGCCCATCTCCTACGGGATCATCGGCGGAGCCCCACACCGCTTCGCGCCGCTGGCCCAGCTGTACCGCCAGACCGCGGCCCAGGCCGGGCACACCGGTGACAACATCAAGGTCTCCGTTGCCGCCATGGGGCTGGTTGCGCCGACCAAAAAGGAAGCCCTGGACCGGTTCTACCCCGGCTGGCACAACCTCAACGTGGAAATGGGTCGGCTCCGTGGCTGGCCGGCCCCGGACAAGCGGGACTACCTGGCGCAGGCCGATGCCCCGGGCGCGTACTACATCGGCGACCCGGACGAGGTAGCCGAGCGCATCGTGCACCTGCACGGCTACATGGGGCACATGCGCCATTTCCTCCAGATGGATCTCGGCGGTACCCCGCACGAGCACTTCCTGGAATCCATCAACCTGCTGGCGACCGAGGTCAAGCCCCGGGTTGAGCGCCTGCTCGCCAAGGAGCGGTAGGCCGCTGCAGGGTAGCGGCTCCGGCGGCGGCAGCCGGGGCTCCGCCGGGGCTCCGGTCGGACGTCGACGACGGCGGGCGTCGACGAC
>NZ_DALZXY010000112.1:0-8836 GCF_031988865.1 Arthrobacter sp. | reverse complement strand
AACCCCTGACCCCCTGCATGCCATGCAGGTGCGCTACCAGCTGCGCCACAGCCCCGAAAAACTGCTGAATTCAGCAGAAAATCAAGTGTATTTCCAGTCCGGATTTTTTCCTCCGGGCCGAAGCAACTCCTCTACTTTAGTACACAAGCGCGGGAGTGCAAAATCAAACTACATGGTTGATATTCGCGCGGCGAAGGGCGGCAGCTTGGAAGCCACCGCCCCACACCTAACCTGCGATTATGCGTCGGCTGCCGGGGCTTCGGGAAGCTGAAGGTCAACCGCCGGGCAGTCCTTCCAGAGGCGGTCAAGGGCGTAGAACACCCGGTCTTCTTCATGCTGGACGTGGACGATGACAGTCGCATAGTCCAGCAGTACCCAGCGTCCCTCGCTGCGGCCTTCCCGGCGGACCGGCTTCAGTCCGGACTTTGCGAGTTCTTCCTCGACGCCGTCGACGATCGCGTTGACCTGGCGCTCGTTCGACGCGGAGGCGATGAGGAAGACATCCGTGATGGCCAGCCGTTCGCTCACGTCGATCGCGACGATGTCATCCGCCAGCTTGGCCGATGCCGCTCTGGCCGCAGTCCGGGCAATATCTATGGATGATTCGGTGGCGCTCAACGTTTCTCCTTGTGTGGTATCAGCTGCCAAGGCCGCCGACGATCAGTATTATTCCGAGGATGAGGGCCGCCAGGCCCACACCAACAACTCCCAGGGACACAGCACGTATCCTCCGGCTACGGCCAAGGCCGGCAGTCATAACATCCAGGGGGTCCAGTCCGAAGGCGCTGCGCGCCCCGATTGGCTTGGCGCCCTGGTCCGCCTCCAGCGGGGCGTTCACCAAGGCATCGGCGCGGGCCAGGATCTTCGAATGACGAACGTCCGGTTTAGCCGCGGACTTTCCCCGCGCGTTGCCCGGACGGCCCGCCTGCGCCGGCTGACCGACGGATGACATCCGGCCGGTGCCTGGTGCCTGCCGGGAAGCAGGGTTGGACGAGGTGACCACAGGGACGTGGGACGTCGGCGGCCGCTTCATGACCGGCCGTTCCAGGCCCGGGACCTCGACGAATTCAAGCGGCGTGACCATGGCCAGATTGTGCGCAGTCGTCGGATCTGACTGGGGTGAGCGGCGCTGCTCGTTCTCCTGGGCCAGGCGCTGGATGTTCTGTGTCCGCCGGTTAAGGACGGCGGCGCGTTCGGCTAGGGCCCGCTGCTGCGCCAGGAGCTCCAGGTCCACGCCCTGGGGATCGGCCTTCTGCAGGGCTTCCATGGCCGCTACCTGATTGCGCGCCTGATGTTTCAGCGCCTCGCGGGCCGCCAAGGCCTGCTCAACGGACATGTTCGCAATGTCGGCGTTGACGTCGGCGGCAGATGCTTCCGGCCCGGCAGCCTGCGGGGCGGCCTGGGGCTGCGCGGTGGCAGCAGACGGCGTGGCCTCCTGGGGCTCGGGAGCGAGCTTGGGAGTCTTTTCCCGTGCTGTTGAACCCGCTGCGGGAGTGGCAGGGGCCTGCACTGCCGGGGCGCGGTTCGGCGCGGGAGTAACGGGCGTAATGACAGGGGTTTGTTGCTCTTCGGCTGCGCGCCGCCGGCGTTCCCTGCGGCTGGGTTCCTGGCCTGCAGGTTCGGTCTGGCGGTTCGGCGCGGCTGGACCGGAGCGCCGGCCGGACCCGGCAGCGGGGGCCGGGGAAACAGGTGCCGAGGGAACAGAGGGAGGCGCCGCTGCTGGAACCGCATTGGAACCGGACCGGTTGGCCGGTGCGGAAGAGGCTGAATCGGCATGCGGTGCTGAATCAGTTTGGGGTGGTCGGCTTGTTGCAGGAGTCGGTGACTCCTGCGGGCCGCGCCCAGCCTTTTCGCGGGCAGCCTGCTGTGACTGCTGCTGCGCAATCCTCAGCTGGCGCCGGGTGGGCGGGTTTGCACTGGATTCTTCCGGCCGCTTCTCGCTGTCGGTGAGGGCTTTGTAAGCACGAAGCGCTTCACGGTCCCGTGCCCGCTGCTGGGACTCCCGTTCCTGGTGCCCCGCAGCAGCCGTCGAGCCGGCCGCACGGCGGCTGCGTCGAGGTGCTTCTGCGGACTCTGGACCGTCAGTCATTTCCTACCCATCCGGTGTTGATCGCTCAGGCTACTGGTTCAGTCGTGGCAGCCCGTACCTGCTGCTGCGAAGGTGTATAGAGATTGTGCTTGGCGATGTACTGCACGACGCCGTCCGGCACCAGGTACCAGACCGGTTCCGACGCTGCGACCCGCTGGCGGCAGTCCGTCGAGGAAATCGCCATCGCCGGGACCTCCAGGAGCCTGATGTCGTCACGGCCCATGTTCTGCAGTTCATGCCCCGGCCGGGTCACTCCCACAAAGTGGGCCAGTGTCCACAATTCCTGGACGTCCTTCCACGAAAGGATCTGCGCCAAGGCATCCGCCCCGGTGATGAAGAACAGTTCAGCATCCGGACGAGCGCGGCGCAGATCCCTAAGCGTATCAATTGTGTAGGTGGGTCCGGGCCGGTCGATATCCACCCGGCTGACCTTGAACCGCGGGTTGGCGGCCGTGGCGATTACCGTCATAAGGTAACGGTGCTCTGCTGGAGTGACCTCCTGGGCAGACTTATGCCACGGTTCGCCGGTCGGCACAAAAACCACTTCGTCGAGGTCGAACACCGATGCCACTTCACTGGCAGCCACCAGGTGGCCGTGATGGATGGGATCGAACGTTCCACCCATAACGCCAAGGCGGTAGGGGCGCTGCCCGTTAGCCGTGCTGTCTGCTGTGTTCATGCGCGTGTTCACGGTTCCAGCGGTTCCACCTGAGGCGGAAGCCTATTCGGCGATGCCCTGGCCGTGGTCGTGCTTGTTGGGATGCTGGCGCTGGGGATCCACGTGGTCCACAGCTGCCTCGTGGCGGTGGCCGAGGCTCGTGAACGCCATGGTTACGAACATCAGAACCATGAAAATGCCAAAAATGACCGAACCGTAGACAAGGGCCGGGGTGCCCTCGGCGTGTTCTTCGGCTACTTCGGCCGCCATCAGCGCAGCACTGGAAAGCTGGATCAGCATGAATCTCCCTAAATCAACCGCCGGGGAAGCCGGCAGAGCATCGTTTCTACATCAATGGTACGCGTCCGCAGCGCGAACAACGCAGTCCGGACCAGGTGGTGAGTGCGCTAGCCGCGCACCTGTCCCTCGCCCTGGATGATCCACTTGGTGGTGGTCAGTTCCTTCAGGCCCATCGGACCGCGCGCGTGCATCTTCTGGGTTGAGATGCCGACCTCGGCGCCGAGCCCCAGTTCCCCGCCGTCGACGAACCTGGTGGAGGCGTTGACGATCACCGCAGCGGAGTCGGTCTCGGCGATGAAGCGTTCGGCGTTGGCGAGGTCGTTGGTGATGATGGCCTCGGTGTGTCCGGTGGTCCAGCGGCGGATATGCTCGAGGGCTTCGTCCATGGAGTCAACCATGGCGACGGCCAAATCGAGGTCCATGTATTCGCGGCCCCAGTCTTCGTCCGTGGCGGCTGCGGCCTCAACGCCGTCGGGCAGGATCCCGCGCACCCTTTCGTCGGCGTGCAGCCGCACGCCCGAGGCAGCGAGGGCGGCCAGGACTGCGGGGGCCGCCGTGCTGGCGCTGTGCACAAGCAGCGTTTCCACCGTATTGCACACACTCGGCCGCTGGGTCTTGGCATTGAGCAGGATCTCTGACGCCATCTCTTCGGGCGCGCTTTCATCCAGGTAGATGTGGACGTTGCCTTCGCCGGTCTCGATGACGGGCACTGCGGCGTTGGTGACCACGTTCTGGATCAGGGCGCGTCCGCCGCGGGGTATCAGGACATCGACGCGGCCACGTGCCTTCATCAGCACGTTGGCGCCGGGCCGTCCGTAGCCGTCGATGGTCTGGACGGCGTCGGAGGGCAGGCCTACCGTATCCAGGGCGTCCCGGATCAGGTCCACGAGCACAGTGTTGGTCGAGGCCGCGGCGCTTCCACCCCGGAGGATGACAGCGTTGCCGCTCTTGAGCGCCAGGCCTGCGATATCCAGCGTGACGTTGGGCCGGGCTTCGTAAATGGCGCCCACGACACCGAGGGGAACATGGACCTGCCGCAGGCGCAGTCCGTTCGGCAGGGTCTGTCCCCGGGCCACGGATCCCACGGGGTCCGGCAGACCGGCCAGATTACGCAGAGCGGCGGCAAGGCCTTCGATGCGTTCCGGGGTCAGCGACAGCCGGTCCAGCATGGCCTCGGACGTGCCGCCATCGCGGCCCCGGCGCACGTCCTCTGCGTTCGCGGCGAGCACGACGTCCCGCTTGGCGACGAGGTCTTCGGCGATCTTTTCCAGGGCCAGGTCCTTCCAGGCCCGGTTGGCGCGTGCCATCCGCCTGGAAGCGGTCCGCGCACGGTCGGCAATCCGATGGACCCCAGCTTCAACTTCCTCTGGCGACGGCGCGGCAGTTCCCGTGCGGTTCTCAGTGGCGGAAGTCACGGCAGAGGTGTTCACGGCGGTCATGCTCCCAGTGTAGCGGCGCCGCCGGCTGCCTGCCCGGTCCGTGACATCGCTGCCTTCTCGGCCGCTTCGGAGCCGTGGGGGTGCAGGATCACCAGGTCATTAACGTGCACTACGGAACGCTCATAGCCATGGCCAAGTTCGCGTGCGAGTTCCCGGGTGGAGCGGCCGAGCATTTTGGGCAGCTCGTCCGAAGCGTAGTTGGTCAGCCCGTGGGCGAGGGTGCGCCCTGAGGTATCGCACAGCGCCACCGGATCTCCGGGTTCGAAGTGGCCCTGCACGGAAACGATGCCTGCGGGCAGCAGCGACCGGCGCCGCTCCCCCACGGCCCGCGCCGCGCCGTCGTCGAGCACCAGGCTGCCCTGGATCCGGGCCAGGTGGGCCAGCCAGAGCAAACGGATCGGCTGGCGCACTCCCCGTGTCGCGAACCAGGTGCCAACATCTTCCCCGGCCAGGGCAGCGGCGGCGTTTTCCGTCGAGGTAACCAGGGCCGGGATTCCGGACTGGGCCGCAATGGTGGCGGCTTCGACCTTCGTAACCATTCCCCCGGTACCCACCCCGGCTTTGCCGACTTTGCCGATCCGGACGTCTTCGAGGTCCTTCACACCGGTCACTTCCGGGATGCGCCGGGCACCGGCCGACGGCGGTCCGTCGTAGAGCGCGTCGACGTCGGACAGCAGAATCAGGGCATCAGCCTTGACCAGGTGGGCAACGAGGGCCGCGAGGCGGTCATTGTCGCCAAAGCGGATTTCGTGGCTGGCCACCGTGTCGTTCTCATTCACGATAGGCACGACACCGAAGTTCAACAGCCGTTCCATCGCCCGGTGCGCGTTGGCGTGGTGCGTCCGGCGCATCAGGTCTTCCACGGTCAGCAGGACCTGGCTGACGGTAACGCCATGGGAGCCGAAGGCCTGGGTGTATCGGGCCATCAGCAGCCCCTGCCCCACGCTGGCCGCGGCCTGCTGCGTCGAAAGCTGGGACGGCCGCTTTGACAGGCCCAGCGGCGCGAGGCCGGCGGAGATCGCACCGGAGGAAACCAGGATCACTTCCGTGCCCTGCCGCCGCCGGGCCGCCAGGACGTCCGCGAGGGATTTCAGCGCTTCATCGGAGATGCCGCCAGCGACGGACGTCAGCGATGAGGAGCCGACCTTGACGACGATCCGCCGCGCGCGGGCAAGGCCCGCCCGCGACTTCAGCGGCCGTTTTGGGATGGAAGGGAACTGTGCTTCTGATTCTTCACTCATGACGCATCCAGCCTATGACGAAGACCGGCTTCGCCCCTCTTCTGTTAAGGGATTTAGTCGTCTTCCTTGGCCGGAGGCGCCGAGTGCTTGTAGTTGACCGATTCGGTCCAGATTCCGGCCTTGCGCTCGGCTTCCAGCTCGGCGCGGGCCGCCGCGCGGGCGTCCTTGCGCTGCTGGTGGTCTTCGCGCTTTTCGCTGCGGGTCGGGCGGGAGAAGTCCTCGATGCGGATGTCGGACCCGCGCGGAGAGGCAGCGAGCAGTTCGGCGCCGCCAATCATGGTCGGCTCCCAGTCGAACACCACACCGTCGCCCTCGCCGATAACGACGGCGTCGCCGGGCTTGGCACCGGCTTTGAAGAGCTGTTCTTCGACGCCGAGCTTGGCCAGGCGGTCCGCCAGGTAGCCGACGGCTTCGTCATTGGTGAAGTCGGTCTGCTGGACCCAGCGCACGGGCTTGTCGCCGATGACGCGGAACAGCGGCTCCAGGTTTCGTTCCTCGCGGCGGATGGTGAATCCACCCTTGCCGTTGACGGACCTGGGGCGAAGCACCGGAGGGGCGATCCGCGGCGGAGCGGTCGCCACGGCCTTGCGGGCCTCGGAGACAATCGCCGCCATCGCGAAGCCGAGTTCGCGCAGGCCCTCGTGGCTCGCGGCGGAGACCTCGAAGACCCGGTAGCCGCGCTTCTCCAGTTCCGGGCGGACGAATTCAGCCATGTCGCGCCCGTCGGGGACATCGACCTTGTTCAAGGCAACCAGGCGCGGACGCTGGTTCAGGGGCACGACGTCGCCGTCGGCACCCGCGTAGCTCATGTCGACTTCGTACTTCTCCAGCTCCGCCTC
This sequence comes from Arthrobacter sp., assembly GCF_031988865.1. Taxonomy (NCBI): domain Bacteria; kingdom Bacillati; phylum Actinomycetota; class Actinomycetes; order Micrococcales; family Micrococcaceae; genus Arthrobacter; species Arthrobacter sp. The sequence continues at coordinate 2,270 of NZ_DALZXY010000112.1, read as the reverse complement.
AATGATGTCGAGGTCGCTGAGCGGGTCGCGGTCCGCTTCCAGGGCAGCGCAGTCCAGGACGTGGACCAGGGCTGCACAGCGCTCAACGTGGCGGAGGAAGTGGTGTCCCAGGCCCTTGCCCTCCGACGCGCCTTCGATGAGTCCGGGAACGTCGGCAACGGTGAAGCGGACATCCCCTGCCTGCACAACGCCGAGGTTGGGGATCAGGGTGGTGAACGGGTAGTCGGCGATCTTGGGCCGGGCCGCGGACATGGCCGCAATCAGCGAGGACTTGCCGGCGGAGGGGAAACCTACCAGCGCGATGTCGGCGATGGACTTGAGCTCAAGGACGATGTCCCGCTCGTCTCCGGGGGTCCCGAGCAGGGCGAAACCGGGGGCCTTGCGTTTCTGCGAGGAGAGCGACGAGTTGCCCAGGCCGCCCTGTCCGCCCGCGGCAGCAACGTATTCGGCGCCCATGCCAACGAGGTCGGCCAGGACTTCGCCGGCCTTGGACTTGACCACGGTTCCCTCCGGAACCGAAAGGACAAGGGTCTCCCCCGTCTTGCCTGCGCGCCAGTCGCCCATGCCAGGGCCGCCGTTGCCGGCGTGGCGGTGCGGAGCGTGGTGGTAATCCAGAAGGGTGGTGGTCTGCCCGTCCACACGGAGGATGACGTCGCCGCCGTCCCCGCCGTTCCCGCCGTCGGGACCACCCAGCGGCTTGAACTTCTCGCGCTTTACGGACACACACCCATGGCCGCCGGCACCGCCCGAAACATGCAGTACAACACGGTCTATAAAGCTGGCCATGGTTCTCCTTGTTGAAAAATTTGGATCAAGCCAAGTCTACTCGGCTTAAAAAAGACGGTGGGGCGGGCCATCATGGCCCGCCCCACCGGAAAAGCTGTTTAGCCGGAAATTACTCGGCTGCTGCGACGATGTTCACAACACGGCGGCCACGACGGCTGCCGAACTCGACAGCGCCAGCCTCAAGGGCGAACAGCGTGTCGTCTCCGCCGCGGCCAACGCCTGCGCCGGGGTGGAAGTGGGTGCCACGCTGGCGGACGATGATTTCGCCTGCCTTGACAACCTGGCCGCCGAAGCGCTTCACGCCGAGGTACTGTGCGTTGGAGTCGCGGCCGTTGCGAGTAGAGCTCGCACCTTTCTTATGTGCCATTTTCTAATCCTGCCTTTGCTCTGACTGATCTTGATGCCTGGCGGGCACAATCCCGCCGTTCCGGCCCCCGGAGGAGCCTGAACGTAGGAATCAGGAGTTGATGGAGGTGACCTTGACCTTGGTCAGCGAAGAGCGGTAGCCCTGACGCTTCTTGTAACCGGTCTTGTTCTTGAACTTCTGGATAACAATCTTCGGACCCCGGAAGTTCTCGATAACTTCTGCCGTAACCGTAACCTTTGCCAGGTCCGCAGCGGCAGAGGTGACCTGGTCGCCATCAACCAAAAGCAGGGCAGGCAGCTCAAAGGTGCTACCGGCTCCACCGGGGACGCGGTCCAGGGTTACGAGGTCTCCAACGGAAACCTTTTCTTGGCGGCCGCCAGCGCGGACAATCGCGTACACCACTTGGGAACTCACTTCTCTCGACGTTTAATACTAGGATGCGCACTTCCCGGACCAGATATGTGTCCGGCTTGCGCCATGCAGTCACGCCCTGTACCGAAAACGGCTTGGAAGGCGTTCGCACCGAAGTTCAAGGTTACGCTAAGGCACCCATAAGCCGCAAATGCACGGCGGTTTCAGCGTGCTATCGCACGGACGTCACTGCGCTAGGGACTACTTTATAACACTTCCGGACCTTCACCGTCCCCGCAGACGCAGACGGCCCGGTTGATCCAGCAAACAAGTATTCCGGAGGGCTGCTGAACGGCCCCCAACTCGGGAAACGCCGGCAGGCCCGGAGAATGCCGGCAACTCCGGGGAACGCCGCAGGCAGGCCCGGAAAACACGGCCCAACTCGGGGATTCAGGCAGGCCCGGAAAACACCGCAGGCCGCCGTCCAGTACTGGACGGCGGCCTGCTGGGCAGTGGTGCCTAGAGGTCCGAGGCAGGAACCCCGACGCCAAGGATCACCGGGGCGGCAGCTTCAGTGCGCGGCTTGGCGGGCGCCTGGGCTGGCGCCGCCGTCGTGCTGCTCCCCTGCGCTGCCGGCTCGGAAGCGCCGGCCTTGATGATCTGTGCGTCGGCGGAACCCTGCGGGCTGCGCGCAGCACGGCGGCGGCGCGGACGCTTCACAGGTTCTTCTGCGGCAGGAGCGGCGGCGGGTGCTCCCGCGTTTCCG
>NZ_DALZXY010000111.1:0-8956 GCF_031988865.1 Arthrobacter sp. | reverse complement strand
GCCGCGGCTTCGGCGAGGGACTGCGGATAGTCGTCGCCGCGGAACATGTCGGCCGCCTGCTGGAAGACCCGGCGTCCCGGTCCTTCCGCGGGGCGGGGCCGCAGTGTGCGCCGCAGCCGCTGCGGGGGGGATTCAAAACCGTCCGGCGAGACGGGGGCCGGGGCGCCGAAGCCGCCGGCGGGATCGGTGGAAGTCATCTAGAAGCTCTCCAGCAGTTGCGCGAAAATCCCGAACATACCCGCGGCGAGGATCGCCAGGGTTTCCAGCCGCTTCGCTGCCAGCCGGAACCGGGCCTGGGTGTGGTCCGGAACCTCCAGGGCCAGGGCCAGCCAGACGGCGGCCGCCAGGAGCAGCACACCGGCCCCCGGAACCCAGGGGGCAGCAGCGAAGTACCGGCTCGCACCAGCAGCCAGGGCGGCCAGCCCGACGGCGGTGGTTCCGTACAGTGCCAGGCGCTCCGGTGCCAGCGGGAAGGACCGGGCACGCAGGAAGATGGCCAGGGTCAGCACCGCCAGCAGCGGAAGCGACCAGACCTGGAAGGCCGTGTCGGTGCCGAGGACCCACAGGCCGGCAGCCACCGACGCCGCGGCAGCAGCAGTGCCGGCGACCAGCCCGCCATGGGCGGAGGCAACAGCAGACAGCGCGTCCACGCGGGTGACCTGCCCGCCCTTGGCCCGCAGGTCGTCCAGCGCGGCCAGGCCGGAGGCGGACAAAGCCAGTCCCGGCAGCAGGCCCAGCAGCAGCACACCGGCGATCGAAGCCAGGGCGGCTGCGTGGACCGGGGAAGGGGTGACCGTCACCGCGCCGACCCAACAGGCAGCGGCCAGTCCCAGGATCAGTGCTCCGGTGTACATGGCCTTGGGCTGCCGGTTCGCGGCGCCAAGGGCAAGCAGGGTGAGGATGGAAACCGCGGCGAACAGCAGCCCGGCATACCCGTAGCCGTCCTGGCCGCCGGGGCCCTGTCCGTCAGCGCCGATGACGCCGGCAACGTGCAGGGCGGCTCCGCTGCCGGCCAGCCAGCCGGCCCCAAGGACCGCGGGGCCCAGGGCAGAGGCCGGGGCCCGCCGCCCCAGGAGAATCCCGGTCCCGGCGGCCAGCACGGAGAGGGCCGCCAGGACCCACCAGGCCGACTGCGGGGCCACCGCATTGGTGAGCAGTTCCGCGCCGGCCCAAAGGCCAAAGGCAGCGAACACCCCGCCGGTGGTGTCCTTCCACCGCCGGTTCCAGCGGCCGGGGACCTCCTCGGTCTCCGAGACCACCAGATCGGTGACGTCGTAAACAATCGGAGCCGGGGGAGCGGAGGAAGCACTGCACAGCTGCAGGGAGGAGCCGTCCAGGATTTCCGCTTCGTCGAGGGTGAGCTCAGGGGCCAGTTCCCTGCCGTCCGCAGCGACCAGGACCTTCGCCGCCACTTCCGCCTGCGGAACATCTTCCAGCAGGTCAAGAACCTGCGGCATCAGTCCTGCCACCGGCTGGTCCGAGGGCAGCAGCAGATCCAGATGCCGCTGCTCGCCAACTAGTGTCACCCGTGTATAGGCATGCGCCATGGCAGCCAGGCTCCTGTCTCGGTGCTTAGGTGCGGAGCGGACCCATGCGCCGGTCCACTGTCGGAAACACTGTCGTAAATACTGTCGGAAACACTGTCGTAAATACCGTTGGAAACTAACGCGCTGCCCTGCTGCTGTTCAGCCTGCTTGGCGCGGTTCTGTTCCAGCAGATTGGTGACGAACGAGTACCCAACGCACACGGCAGCGATGAGCGCGGCCAGGGCGATGCTGAAGAGGAAGAGTTTGACCGTGTCTGCCCAGCGCCGCTCGTTAGGATTTGATCCGTAGAGCAGCGCGGTCAACAGCCGGTTCCGGCGTACGGCAACGGACTCGATGAGCTGATTGTCGTAGTCGCTGGCCACAGTGTCCCCCTTCCCCCGATAACAAGTACGCTACATATCCTTACATGGTCCGGGGACTATCCCGGGAAGGTGCGTCCGGGTGTGCACGCGCTGGCATGGGTAGTTCTGCCCATGCCAGCCGCTTGACCGGGGGCAGTCGGGCCGATTGGATGATGGAGTACCGCTCAGCGGAACGGCCCGGCAACTGCGGGACCGTCCGGCAGCGGGGGGAATGACCGGACGAGGGCACGCAGGTGCCAAAGGTGGTTTGACATGAAATTCGATATGGGGTCCTCGACCCTTGGAACGCTCACGCAGCAGACCGGACACTCCAACGAAGACCTGGGCCAGCTGGTCCGGAACCTCATGGAGGCGGTGACACCGCTGCAGGGCAAGTTCAACGGCCAGGGCCGGGTGCGCTTCGACGAGTTCAAGGCGCGCACGGACGAAATCGCTAACGAGCTGAACAGCTCCCTCTCAGCGATCCTCATGGGCCAGTCCGAGATGGACCGCTCCTTCCAGATGGGCGACCAGGAGTCCGCGGACAACGCAGCGCAGCAGCAGGGCGCGGCCAGCTTCGACGCCGCCCGCTTCGGTTCTTCGCGCTAAGCCCCTTCCCAACCGTTTTCGAAAGGAACTGCCATGTCCCAGGATCGTTTGAGCTATGACACCGACACCTCTGCCGCCGTGCAGGGCGACATCCAGAGCATTGTCGCCCGGCTTGAGTCGCTGATCGGCGAACGTGAAAAGGCCGTGAACGCGGCCATGTCCGACTTCCAGGCCGACGGCGTCTCCGAGGAGTACCAGGCCGTGGAAAACCGTTTCCGGAATGCCGCTAACGAGACCCGCAACATCATTGCCTTGGTCAAGCAGACGCTGAACCTCAATGACCAGACCGCCTCCAGCGCCGGGACCCGCGCCAAGAGCGCCGTGGCGAACATTGGCTAGCGGATGAGCTACAACGTCAGCCCGGAGGCTGTCTCGGGGGTGCTGCAGGATGTGGCACCCCTGCTTGAGGGCTACGGCACCCAGTTCACCGCTGTTGGTGAACGGCTCGCCGAGTTGTCGGCGGCCTGCATGGCCGAACCGGTGGGCGCCGAGCTGGGTGCGTTGACGGAAAAGACCATTAATCCGGCCTTCACCAACATCGCGGGACGCTCGTCAAACGCGGTGAATGCCGTGAACACCGTCCTGGGCATCCTTACCGCAGCGGATGCGCAGATGGACGCCGACGCCCGCGAAGCATCAATGCAGGCTGCGCAGGCAGCGGCCGATGATCCGCCGCCGTCCGCCGAGCCGGCAGCCCACTACGGGCCGGGTCCGCAGCCCATCTAAGCCGGCCGCCGTCGTCCGTACCGTCCTATCTCGTTCCTGTTTCATTTGTTTACCCGGGGGAATCCATGAGCATCGACATCGCCGCCTTTGAGGCAGTGCTGCCTGATCCCGAAGCGATCCGCACCGCCGCCGCGGGCTTGGTCAGCGCCGTCGGCGACGTCAGCATCACCGCCGCGGACTCTGCGGCGGCCTGGTCCCGGCTGCAGACGCCTGCGGTCTACGAGATCGCCGGTTCCGAGGTGGTGTATTCGGCCTTCGCCCCCGTGACGACCTCTGCTGAAGACCTGGTGACTGAAGCAGGCACGGTCAATACCGCGGTGCTTGCCTACGCGGACACCGTCGATTCGCTGAAGACCCGGCTGAGCGTGGTCAAGGCCGACGCAGCCAACTTCTTGTCCCGGACCCGGGGCCGCAGCCAGGACGACTGGGACGACGACGAAGGCCTGATCCAGGCCGAGCAGAACATCATCGGGGACCTGAACCGGCTCTACGCCGACCTGCAGGAAGCCCAGCGGCTCTGTGCCAACGCCATCAGCGGCATCTACGGCGGACCGTCCTACGTCCTCACCACGGAAGAGGGCGCCAAAACCGGTGAAGTTGCCTTCGGGTTTACCGGTGACCAGCTCGACGCCGCCGCGGTGGAGGGCAACGTGCCGTGGGGCCAGCCCACCGAATGGGACAAGCCCTGGTACCGGGACGCCTGGGACGGAATCGCATCCTTCGGTAAGGGTGTGTGGAGCGGGGTCACCGGGACGGTGACCGGCCTGGGCAACATGGTGGGCCTGGGTGGCGGTGAAGCGTTCGCGCAGACCTGGCAAGGCCTGGGTAACCTGGCGCTGAACGCGGCCATTGTGACCAGCCCTGTTGTCCAGTTGGCGATGCACGCCAGCGGCAACGGAGACCGGGTGAAGCAGGCCGGCGAGGAGCTGCTGGCCGTGGGCAAGGCAGCGATTCACTGGGATGAGTGGCAGACCGACCCCGCGTATGCGGCCGGTGCCACCACCTTTGACCTGGCTTCGATCCTGTTGACGGCCGGTGCAGGTGCGACGGCGAAGGTCGGCTCGGTGGCGGGCAAGATCGGCGACGTGGCGAACGCCAGCGGGAAGGTGTCCGCCGTCGTCAATGCCACCGGTATCGGCAAGGTTGCCGGAGTCACGGTGAAGGTCACCGACGCGGCGCAGGCGTTCAAGATCAACGCGATCACCACGGTGGTGGACACGTCCAAGGTGGCGGTCGGGAAGGTCGGTGCTGCCTGGCAGGCGGCGGATCAGTTCCTGATCGATTCCGGCAAGTCTGCGCTGAACAAGGTCGACGACGCGCTGGCGAATGCCGGCAATGGACGTTTCGGGACTCCGGCGCTGGCTGGTGCCGGGGGTGGCGGCAGTACGCGGGTGATGGCGTTGACGCCGGATACTCCGCCGGCCCGTACCGGTGGCGGTTCGGGGTCTTCGGGGGCTGCGGCGACGCATTCTGGGGCCGGTTCCGCATCCGGAACCACAACGCCGGACGCCACGCGGCCTGGTGCCACGGCCGGAACGACGCCGGACGCCACGCGTGGGCCGAAGACACCGGAGGCTCCGGTCCGGAACGCCGTTCCTGAGGCTCCCGGGAACGGCAAGGGTTCTGCCGCGGAGGCCCCGGCCCGGAACACCGTTCCTGAGGCGGAAGCGCCTGGAAACGGCAAGGGTTCTGCCCCGGAGGCCCCGGTCCGCAGCAACGGCACTGAAGCTGACACCACCGCCGGCAAACCGGGCACGCCCGGTCATGCCGTACCGGAGGACCGCACCCCGGCTAACCGGACCACCGAGACTTCGGCTCCCGCGGCTCACCTTGATGCCGACGACGCCCGCCCCGCCGTCAAGGGTGAGGCAGAGGACGTGCGGCCCGGCGCGGCAGCTGTTGATGAAGCTCCCGGCGGCACGCGCACCGGTGAGGGCACCGATGGTGCTGATTCCTCCTCTGCCGGGCCGGACACCCCGGAGGCACCCGCACCGAAGCCCGTTGTGCACTACGACGCTGAGGGCCGGGTGGAGAAAGTGGAGTTCGGGGACCACACCCATACTGTCTCGACCCGCCACGACCAGATTGCACAGCTGCAGCGTTCCCTGGATCCTGCAACGTGGAAGGACACGGACTCTTTCCTCTCCACCCATCTCTCGCCGTCTGAGTTCCAGGCCCTGGATGGGCTGCGCGGCCCCGACGGTAAACTGCCGCCGAATGTGGTGGAGACGCAGGTTGCTGATCTGCTGGAGAAGGCTTTCGACGCCGAGACCCGGGGCCCGGTTCGCCCGGGTGCCAGCCCGCTGGAAAACGCTCTGCGGGGTATTCCGACCCGCTACTACTATGACCTGACTGACGCCCAGGCGATCATGGTTCATGATGTCCGGCATTTGCTGGGTGCGGGGGACATCAACCAGCCATTCCAGAAGATTTACGGTGCCGAGGACGCAAAGACAATCCTCGTCAACGGCGGCCCCGAGGACTATAAGGGGAGCGTAGCCGGTTTCATTTCGCAGGCCTCGGATGCAGCAGATCTGCGGACCGTCGATGAGATCATTCTTGGTCTTCGGCTGGACTACATGTATACGGACCGCGACGGCGTGGCCATCCAACCGATAAACATGCCGTTCAAGGTAGGCGAAACAGAGGAAGTTTATGCCGTCCGTTTCGCCGTAGGTGGGGAAGAAGCGAGCAAGATAGTGATTCCCGATCGATCCAACCATGCCAGAGTGGATGAGCTACGGCGTGATCGGTCAGGGGAAGCTGACCGGGCCGCCACGGGCACCTCCACGACACGGGATTGGGAACTGCAGGATGCGGACTGGAAACGGGAAGAAGCTCTCGTTAATGAGGATGATGGGTACCCCATCCGGGACCTCGCCGAATGGCCGAACAACGGGTTGGGGTTGCCCAGCAGTCGTGTGGATCACAGTCCCGTCATCCCAGAACTAAAGGTCGAAGGCGGTATACCGATCAAGGACGGAGCCGAAATGTGGCGTCTCGACAGGCAAGGTAATGAGGTACTGGTGGGCATCTACGATTTGGCGAACCGAAGGTGGATTAGCCTCTAACCATGTGGACAACTGATGGAACAAAGCTCTCTGGCAAATATGGCACCTGGAAGGGGCATGAGTATGAGCTTCGCTCGACGTCTCCCATACGCGGGCTCATCTACCTGGTTCAGGAGGGGGGTGAAAACCCCGGGCCTGATTGGATAACCCATCAGCAGCCACATGACTTCCCCAGGCCGCCGATCGCTTTCACGCTCTGTGTTCCGCCGGGTGAAGTGACCAATATTCACGCAGTCCGAGCAACCGGTGAGTTGAGGCCAGGGCGGGAAGTGGAAATCGTCGGGGAAGACGCTGACGGAAACCTGGCCGTGGTGGCCGACGTAGGATTCTGGACCGAAGAAAAAATGGACCTCATGGAGGAGCACGGGTTTCGTCAGTTTAATAAACAAGAACCTATAGGGCGGCAGGGAGTTTTTGGATGGCTTCCCGCTGGGATGCTCCATAATATTAAGTCCGAGGTCTATTGGCGGAAAGATGCAAACTGAAATGTTTTCTTTATTGCCACACGCCAAGTTCGGATGGAATGGCCTATAAATATGTGGAAACAGGACGGGGGCAAGTTAACCGGAAATTACGGCACGTGGAGAGGACAGGAAGTCGAACTTTGGTCCCTAAGGCCCTATGGAGGAATGCTTACCATTGTGACAAATGATACAAAAGCCCTCATTGATGAGGGGGGTAACGAAGTCTTGTTGAATCGATCTGTTGGGACTCCCTTTGCGTATACCCTGAAAGTACCCGCTGATGAGGTCACGAATCGGCACAAGGTGCGAGTAAAGGGCAGGCTTGGGCCAGGGCGAAGTTTAAGGATCATGGCGGAAGATGAGGACGGGAACTTAGCCGTTGAGAGCATTGATCCGATGGACTCGATGTATAAACGCCTGCTTATAAACAACCATGGTTTCACACCATTCAGCGAGAACGAGCCGTTGGAACACGTCTCCGTTTCTGGGTGGCTCCCGGCAGAACGTATCAGGGATATCAGCATAGAGATTATCCCACTCAGCGATGACTAGCAGAGCGACCAAAGGTTAGTGGCATGCAATATCTTCAGAAGGCTTTGAGCCCGGGACAGGTTGAGTTCCTGGTGGGTGGTAATCGGGACACGGTTTCGGGGTTTGTGGTGAATGCCGGGGATGCGGTGAATGCACGCACCCCCGAAGACCTGTTCGAGGTTCATGGCCTTGATTTCCCGGGTTCCCCGTGGGACCGGAGTGCCGGGTACGTTGATGTGCTGCGGTTCCAGGTGCCGTTGTCCGTGTATGTGCATGATGCTGCGGGTCCGGAGTTTGTGGACCGTCCGCCGTTTACGGGGACGGGTTTTGCCGCCTGGTCCGGTGGTGTGGTGCCGGTGTATTTCCTGGATGAGTGTGCGATTCCGCCGGGCGCGGAGTTGTGGCGGATCCGGTCTGGGGCGCCTGAGGAACTTTTGGCGGTTTATTTTGAGGTGGCCACTGGCTGGGGTGTGGCCGGGACGTCGGGGATTTCCCGGCCTGGTGTGCATACGCCGTCGTACATTATGGGCTGGTCTGCGGTGTGGCAGGGGCAGGTGTTCCGTGCTGATTTGGTGGATGAGGGCCGGTCCGTTGAATTAGCCGCCACGTCGGATCCCGGGATTGAGGGGTTTGAGCAGACTCCGAAGGGGTGCTGGCGACGGACGGTGGGCCTGGGGGAGATCCAGGACTTTTACGAGCTGCTGGCAACGTGTACGTGGCAGGGCGAGCCGTTCCGCATTACAGATGTTGCCCAGGGTGAGGACGGCCAGGTGCATCGGTTATTTTATACCGGGCATAACGCGGACCGGGCTGAGGCTCTGGGGCTGAACAAGGCGGATGCCGGTGTGTATTGGACGGTGATCCCGGCGTCGCAGGCGCTGGATGTGCAGGTAATTCAGAACCGGTTGCCGTCTCTGGCGTTCCGAGGTTAGCCGCGGGGTGAACCCATTGAAGCGGCGACTGCCGGCAGTTGACGGTTCGGAAACTCCTGCACTGGCCGGTGCCGGCGGGCGCGCCGTTGTGGCGAAGGGTGCTGAGTTCAGTTGACTAGATTACGGTTGGTTCCCCCTATCCCCGATTCAGTAGACGCGGATGCCAGGGCCGTTCCCACCCCCAGGAGATTCGAAATTTTCATGCCCAACGGGATGCGGGTCCCGGGTATGTATGGTGTCTTACACGGTGAGTGGTTTCGGGCCAACCCATTGGGTCATGGACGGGTGCTTCTTTACACGCCTGCCGAAGAATCTCCGGGGGACCAATGGCGTCCGTCAGATGATTCGGATGACAGGGGGCAGGCCCTTGTTCTGGTCCCGGGAAGTCACTGAAAGCGACTTAGACCGGATGGTGCGCGTTCTCGTGTCCGCTAAATGGCGGAGCCTCAGCATAGGCATCCAGAAATATATCGATGGAACGGTATTTGCCTTTGTCGACGGCGGCCCGAAGGAGGAGCAGATTCGCCTCGGAGAGATCCCGGAGATCACGATTGCCGGACGGGGTGAATATCACGGAAGGCTCCGCTGGGAGGACATCACCGACCTCGTTGTGTCAGAGCGGGAGCTGTTGAAGTAGCCAAGCGGCGAAGCCCGTTGTGCACTATGACGCCGATGGCCGGCCGGAGACGGTGGACCTTGGGGGCCAAATCCACACTGTTTCCACCCGGAACGATC
>NZ_DALZXY010000110.1:0-8980 GCF_031988865.1 Arthrobacter sp. | reverse complement strand
CTTCGCGCCGCCTGGCACCGGACTCGGCGGCCGGAGCATCGGCATAGCCGCGGATCCGGCCCGCCAGCGCCCGCAGGACCAGTACCCCCAGGGCACCCGCGATCATTGGCGGCAGCAGTGCCAGCGGGGAGAACTGTGCCCGGGAGAGCGCAGCAGCCACCCCTGCGGCGCCGAAGACGGCGATAACCACGGAACCCCACGGCGGACGCCGGGTTTCCAGCAGGCCGCACGCGGTTCCGAATACCGCAATGACCAGGAGCATGCCGATCAGCAGCGCGAGCTTGTCCGCCGTGCCGAACGAGGCAATGGCCCACTCCTTCACGGGGGCGGGCACGGCGTCGACCACCACCGATCCCACAGCGGACAGCGGCGACAGGGACGGACTGAGCACTGCGGCGGCCAGTTCCCCGGCGGCCACGGCGATGCCCACGGCTACCAGGCCGGCGGCTGCGGCCCACGGCCAGGTTCTTGTCATGGTTTCGGCTCCCTCCGGCCCCGCTGGTTTCTGGGCAGTTCAGCGCGGTTCAGCGCGGCAACGGCCTGTTTCGAGTATGACAGCAGGCCGCTGGCCCCGCCCGGCGCCCCCGTTCCTAGAGCGGGGATGTGAAACGGCCTACACTCGAGGGATGGGAATTGACCTTGGTATGCCAGCCGTTGTGCCGCCGCGTCCGTTCCCGGGAACCCCGGAGCACCTGGACGGGCTGGTTGACCGGTTCGGGCGCCGCGCCACGGACATGCGGCTGTCCCTGACGGACAAATGCAACCTGCGCTGCACGTACTGCATGCCGGCGGCGGGCCTGGATTGGCTGCCAAAGGACAAGGTGCTCTCGGCCGCAGAGATTATCCGGCTCGTGGGGATCGGCGTCGACGGCCTGGGGGTGCGCGAACTTCGGCTGACCGGTGGCGAGCCGCTGGTCCGCGCCGATCTGGTGGAGATTGTGGCGGGGATCCGCGCCAATCATCCGGACCTGCCGGTCTCACTGACAACCAACGGACTGGGCCTGGAGAAAAAGGCCCAGCCGCTCAAGGACGCGGGACTGACCCGCATCAACGTGTCCCTGGACTCGCTGCACCCCGAAACCTTCGCGCAGCTTACCCGCCGTCCATTCCTGGACCGGGTGCTCGCGGGCGTGGAGGAAGCCGCCCGCGTGGGGCTGGGCCTTATCAAGATCAATGCTGTCCTGATGCGCGGCATCAACGACGCCGAGGCGCCCCGCCTGCTCGGGTGGGCCGTGGACCACGGCTTTGAACTGCGGTTTATCGAACAGATGCCGCTCGACGCCGATCACGGCTGGACCCGCGACGGGATGATCACGGCTGCCGAAATCCGTGCGCTGCTCGAGGCATCCTTCATTCTGACCCCCGATCCCCGGAACCGGGACGGGGCTCCCGCGGAGCGCTGGCAGGTGAGGCACCGCCGCAGCCCGGAGGAGGTGGCCGGCGTCGTCGGGATCATTGCGTCGGTGACGGAACCGTTCTGCGCCGACTGCCGCCGTACGCGGATCACGGCCGAGGGCAAGGTACGCAGCTGCCTGTTCTCCCATGAGGAGACGGACCTGCTGGAGCTGCTGCGCAGCGGCGCCGAGGATACCGCCGTCGCCCGCCGCTGGCAGGAAGCCATGTGGGGCAAGCCCAAGGCCCACGGCATGGACCATGCCGGGCTCGGCGCACCGGATTACGTGCAGCCCGAAAGAACTATGAGTGCGATAGGTGGCTAAGTGCTGATCCGCTACTTCGGCGCTGCGAAGGCAGCAGCCGGAATCGAAGAGGAAATCCTGGACGCCGGGCCGCTGGAGCTCGGGGAACTGCTGGAGAAGCTGGCTGCCAGGCATCCGGACGCTCCGGAGGGAACACCTGTCCTGCAGACCGTGATTGACCGAAGCACGTTCCTGGTCAATGAGGTGGCGGCGCGGAACCGTTCCGTTGTGCTGGCGTCCGCGGACACCGTGGACATCCTGCCGCCGTTCGCCGGCGGCTAGCTCCCCTGCCAAAAACGAAAGAGCAGAAACAGCCCGCTTGGACGGGCAGTTCCTGCTCTTTCAGTGGCCGACGGGCGAGGCTAGAAGCCGAGCTCCGCCGCAGATTCGAACGGCCCCACCACGGTGATGGTCCGCGGCGCTGCTGCCAGTTCGGCGGCGAGGGCCTGGACTTCTTCCGCGGTCACGGCCTGGATCCGGGCCAGCGACTCGTCGATGTCGATGTACTCTCCGCTGACCAGCTCGGCGCGGCCGAGCCGGGACATGCGCGAACCGGAATCCTCCATGCCCAGGACCATCCCACCGGAAATCTGGCCCATGGCCTTCGCCAGTTCCCCCGGCTCCAGGCCGTCGGATGCCAGCCGCTCCAGCTCGGATTCCAGCAGGTCGATGACCTGCCGGGTCTTAGCCGGTGAGCAGCCCGCGTACATCCCGAAGTATCCGGCGTCGGCGTATGACGCCGAGAAAGAGTACGTCGAGTACACGAGGCCGCGCTTTTCCCGGATTTCCTGGAACAGGCGGGAGGACATCCCGCCGCCCAGGATCGTGTTCAGCACGCTCATGGCGAAACGGCGGCTGTCGGTGGCGACCAGCGACGGGCAGCCCATCACGATGTTCGCCTGTTCCACCGGACGGTGGATGACGTGGACGCCCCCGCTTCCGGTGATGGCGGCCGGAGTGGTGTCCCGGCGCTCTACCGGTGCCGCGGCGCCGTCCAGTTCCCAGCCCGCCCGTTTCAGGGCGTCCAGCACCAGTGAGACCACGATGTCGTGCTCCAGGCCGCCCGCGGCCGTGACCACCAGGGTCTCGGGACGGTAGTGGCGGCGGTAGTGCTCCAGGACGGCCTCGCGGGAGACCGCCTTGATCGCTTCGGGTGTGCCGCCGATCGGCCGGCCCAGCGGATGGTCGCCCAGGACCGCTTCGGCAAACTTCTCGTGGCACAGGTCCGCGGGATCATCCGCATCCATCGCGATTTCCTCGAGGATGACGTCGCGTTCCTGTTCGAGTTCCTCCGGGTCGAGCACGGCGGAAGTCACCATGTCCGCGATGACGTCAATCGCCATCGGCAGGTCGGTGTCCAGCACGCGTGCGTAGTAGCAGGTGCTCTCCTTCGCCGTCGCTGCGTTGGATTCCCCGCCTACTTCGTCAAACGCTGAGGCGATGTCCATCGCGCTGCGGCGGTCCGTTCCCTTGAACAGCAGGTGTTCCAGGAAGTGTGTTGACCCGTGGCGGCCTTCGGCCTCGTCCCGGGATCCGACGCCGACCCAGAAACCAATGGTTGCGCTTCGCTGGCCGGGCATCGACTCGGTGAGTACGCGCACGCCGCCCGGGAGGACGGAGCGGCGGACGACGGCGCCAGCCGGGTCGCCGATTTCAAGGGCCGGTTCGCCCGGCCGGGTTGTCAGGGGAAACGGGACAACCGTCCCGGCGCGGGAAAAATCCGCACCGGAACGGCTGTCCGTGATGTTTTCAGGCATTTACTCTGCTGTCTCGGCAGCCGTTTCGCCTTCGGCGTCGTCATCAGCAACTACCGGCGAAAGCGACAGCTTGCCGCGGTCGTCGATCTTGGTGATTTCAACCTGGATCTTCTGGCCCACGGAGACAACGTCATCAACGTTGTCGACGCGCTTGCCGCCCGAGAGCTTGCGCAGCTCGGAGATGTGCAGCAGGCCGTCCTTGCCCGGGGTCAGCGAGATGAAGGCACCAAAGGTGGTGGTCTTCACAACGGTGCCCAGGTAACGCTCGCCCAGTTCCGGAACCATCGGGTTGGCGATCGCGTTGACCGCTGCCCGGGCTGCCTCGGCGGACGTGCCGTCCGTGGCGCCGATCAGGACCGTGCCGTCATCTTCGATGGAGATGTCAGCGCCGGTGTCTTCCTGGATCTGGTTGATCATCTTGCCCTTCGGGCCAATGACCTCGCCGATCTTATCCACGGGGATCTTCACCGAGATGATCCGCGGAGCGAACTCGGAGAGCTCGTCCGGGGTATCGATAGCGGCATCCATCACGCCGAGGATGTGCAGGCGGGCTTCGCGGGCCTGCTTCAGGGCTGCGGCCAGGACCGAGGCGGGGATACCGTCGAGCTTGGTGTCCAGCTGGATGGCCGTGACGAACTCGGAGGTACCGGCAACCTTGAAGTCCATGTCGCCGAAGGCATCTTCGGCGCCGAGGATATCGGTCAGTGCTGCGTAGCGGGTTTCGCCGTCAACCTGGTCGGAAACCAGGCCCATGGCGATACCGGCAACCGGAGCCTTCAGCGGCACACCGGCGTTGAGCATCGACAGCGTCGAGGCGCAGACCGAACCCATCGAGGTGGAGCCGTTGGAGCTCAGGGCTTCGGAGACCTGGCGGATGGCGTACGGGAATTCTTCACGCGAGGGCAGCACCGGCATCAGTGCACGCTCGGCGAGGGCACCATGGCCGATTTCGCGGCGCTTGGGCGAACCCACGCGGCCGGTCTCACCGGTGGAGTACGGCGGGAAGTTGTAGTTGTGCATGTAGCGCTTGCGCGTTACGGGGGACAGCGAGTCGATCTGCTGTTCCATCTTGAGCATGTTCAGCGTGGTGACGCCCATGATCTGGGTTTCGCCGCGCTCGAAGATGGCGGAACCGTGCACGCGGGGCAGAACCTCGACCTCGGCGGTCAGCTGGCGGATGTCCGTCAGGCCGCGGCCGTCGATGCGGACCTGCTCCTTGAGGATGCGCTGGCGCACAACCTGCTTGGTAACGGCGCGGAAGGCTGCGGAAACTTCGTTCTCGCGTCCTTCGAAGCGGGCAGCCAGTTCAGCCTTGACTTCGTCCTTGAGGGCGTCAGTCGCGGCGTCGCGTTCCTGCTTGTCAGCGATCGTGAAGATCTGTGCCAGCTTGGACGCTGCGGCAGCTTCGACGGCTTCGTAGACGTCATCCTGGTAGTCCAGGAAGAGCGGGAACTCAACGGTCGGCTTGGCGGCGCGTGCGGCCAGGTCGGACTGCGCGTCGCAGAGGACCTTGATGAACGGCTTGGCTGCTTCCAGACCCTCGGCAACGACCTCTTCGGTCGGAGCGGTGGCGCCCTCTTCCTTGATCAGGTTCCAGGCGTTGTCGGTAGCTTCGGCTTCGACCATCATGATGGCGACGTCGTCACCGGCGATGCGGCCGGCAACCACCATGGAGAAGACTGCGCGCTCCAGTTCGGAGTGCTTCGGGAAGGCAACCCACTGGTTGTCGACCAGGGCAACGCGGACGCCGCCGATGGGGCCGGAGAACGGCAGGCCGGAGAGCTGCGTGGACATGGAGGAGGCGTTGATGGCCACCACGTCGTAGAGCACGTCCGGGTTGATTGCGAGGACGGTGACCACGATCTGGACCTCGTTGCGCAGGCCCTTTACGAAGGCCGGGCGCAGCGGGCGGTCCATCAGGCGGCAGGCCAGGATGGCTTCCGTGGAGGGACGGCCTTCGCGGCGGAAGAACGAGCCCGGGATGCGGCCGGCGGCGTACATACGCTCTTCGACGTCCACGGTCAGCGGGAAGAAGTCGAAGCCTTCGCGCGGGGACTTGCCGGCAGAGGTTGCCGAGAGCAGTGCGGTGTCTTCGTCGATGTAGACCATTGCCGCGCCTGCGGCCTGTGCGGCCAGGCGTCCGGTTTCGAAGCGGATGACACGCTTGCCGTAGACGCCGTTGTCAATGACGGCTTCTGAATACTGAATTTCGGGACCCTCCATAGAGAGTCACCTCCGTTTCTTAGTGTTCGGAGGCCACCCAGCATCGTCCCTTGAATCTCCTGCGCCACGGTGCGGTGCGGAAGGTTTCAACACCCGGTCTTCGATCGAGGTCCACGGGCAGAATCTCCCGTAGACCACTACCGAGGACCGCGAATGCTGCGATGCTGGCTGACTCCAGATAGTTGTCTTGTTTACTGCTGTGTTGCCAATGGCAGGTGCGCTTCCGGAAGTAACCCGGTGTCCATATCTGCCGGTACTGCTGTGACCTGCAAAGGGCGGCCCTGCGCATGCACAGGTACCGCCCTCAAAACAGAACTATCGACGCAGGCCGAGACGCTCGATGAGCGCACGGTAGCGAGTGATGTCGGTCTCGCGCAGGTAACCCAGCATGCGGCGACGGCGACCAACCAGGGCCATCAGGCCGCGGCGGGTGTGGTGGTCGTGCTTGTGGGTCTTCAGGTGCTCGGTCAGGTCCAGAATACGACGGGACAGAACGGCAACCTGGACCTCGGGGGATCCGGTGTCGCCCTCTGCGAGTGCGTATTCCTTGATGATCGCCTGCTTGATGGCGGGATCGAGTGCCACTGTAACTCCTAGAGTTGTGCCGTGAGGCCCGAATCAGCACTTCGCTGCCGGGAACCCTGCGCCCGCGTCGTGAGAACACGGCGGGCACAAAGAAATTCAGCCGCCACGGACCGCAGCCGAATTTTCATCCAGTTTACCCGGCGACAGGCGCTTCTGTCGAAAGGACATTCCTTGTCCGGGCCACGTCCAGGCGCATCTGGTCGATCAGTGCCTCGGGTCCGGTATAGGCGATCATGCCGCGCAGGCGTTCCACGAATTCCACTCCCACACATTTTCCATACAGGTCGAAGGCCTCCACGGCCTCAGCCGGGCGGTCGATCACATGGGCTTCGACCTGCCGGCTCACGCCGTCGAACGTCGGATTCGATCCCACGGAGATCGCGGCCGGCCAGCGGGTTCCGTCGGGTTCCACGAGCCATCCGGCATAGACCCCGTCGGCTGGGATCAGCCCCGTGGATGCCGGTGCCAGGTTCGCCGTCGGGAAGCCCAGTTCCCGTCCGCGCGCCGCCCCGTGGACGACTTCCCCGCGCATCCGGTGCGTTCGTCCGAGCAGCCGGGCGGCGGTGCGGACGTCGCCGGCAGCCAGCGCCTCGCGTATCCAGGTCGAGGAGCAGCGCCGTCCCTGGCTGTCCTCGGGTCCCTGCGGAAGGGCATCGAAGTCGTCCACGGCAATGACTTCGAATCCGAGTTCGGCACCGAGCTCGCGCATCGTGTCAATGTCGCCCGTGTTCCCGCGCCCGAACCGGGCGTCGTGGCCGAGGACCACGGCCACGGCATGCAGGCCGTCCGCGAGGAACTTCCGCACAAATTCTTCGGCCGTCAGGGAAGCGATGCCCAGGTCATAATGGACCATCAGCAGCCCGTCGAGGCCGGTTTCGGCCAGCGCTTCGGTGCGGTCTGCCGGCCCCATGATCAGCACGGGAGCGTTCTCCGGCCGGTGCACCACTGCCGGATGCGGGTCGAAGGAGACGGCCACTGCCGAGGCGTCGTGCTCCCTTGCGGTCTTCACCAGACGGGAAAGCACGTACTGGTGGCCGAGGTGAACGCCGTCGAAATTGCCGATTGTGACTACTGTCGGACCAATGTCGGACGGCACCTCCGCAAGGTCATTCCAGTAATACACCCGAGCTCCTTACCAGCGGAAAGTCCATCCATGAATGTTGCCGCTCAAAGCACCTGCTGTAAGCGGAAGGCTCCATCCATTATGGCGGAAAACGAATAGCCTTCACGCACCGTTCGCGGCCGGGGTATTCCCGCTGCCGGTGCCGCGGTGGATTTCCTGCCGCAGTTCACTGGTTTTCAGGATGAATCGATGCCAGACCAGCAGCGCCGGAGGGAAGGCAAGTTCCAGGACCATGAGGATGATCAGGGTGAAGTGCGGCGTTCCGGAGAAAGCCCAGGACAGTACGCGCCCGATTCCGCCCAGGAACACCATCAGGCAGACCAGCCAGAGCATGTTCGCCCACTGGAATTTAATCGCAATGGCAACGAACGCGGCGCCGACTCCCACCATCATTGCGGAGAAGAAACGGAACTGACTCTCCAGCGAGGCGTTCACCGCTCCCCCGCCGGTCTGGGCGACGCCTGCCGTGCCCGTAATGAGGTAATAAGCGCCGATTCCGGCGATCAGGACGCCGACGGCGACCACCACTGCCCGGAAGACGCCCCAGTCATCGGTGCTCTTCCAGGACTTCGTGCCCGCAGCTCCCCCGCCCTGCTGGCGTGCCGCGGGAGGACTGTTGCGCCCGCGGCGGGAAACTTTGCCCTTGCTGCTGGATTCCGGGGCACCGGCAGGATCCGGGTCCTGGCCGGTGAGGGGCGAAGCGCTGACTGTTGGGCCGGTGCCGGGGAACGTGTCAGGATCCTGCCGTCCGGTGCCTGCCCCGCGGGTCATATCCGCCGGTCCCGGCGATGGGATGGTCATGGTCTGCCCCCTGATGGGATCGAGTTCGGTGCGTCGTGACGGCGCACATTTTCACATCGTCTCACGGAGCGGACTTCGACCAGAACCTGCCCCGGCACCTAGGCGTGTTGGCGGTTCCGGTGCTTGTAGAGCCACCAGAGACCAACCAGCGGAAGCAGCAGCGGTACGTACCCGTACCCCTGTCCGAAGTTTGACCAGACGGTGTCATCCGGCAGGGCGGCGGGGTCCAGCAGCCCAAACAGGCCGACGGCGAGCACGCCCGCCAGCTCAACGCTGACCGCGGCCACTGACACCTTATAGGCGGTCCGTCCGGAGCGCGCCAGGGAAACCGTCGCCACAATGTAAACGATGGCGGCGAAGGCCGAGAGCAGGTAGGCCAGCGGGGCATCATCGAATTTGGTTGCGATCTGGAACGCTGCCCGGGCCGATGCCGCGAGGGCGAAAACACCGTAGACCGCCACGATGAGCCGGCCCGGGCCGGCGTTGCGTGCTGCCGGACCCGACTCGTGTCCGGCAGGCTTTGGCTTGATCAGTTTTTTCATGCCAGCGGCACCCCGTCCCAAATCTGTTCCATCCGGAACAGCATGACAAATACGGTGATCCCGACTGCGCCGAGAACCAGGTTGCTCCACTTGGAGCGGTCCATGAGGGACCACCAGACGGCCCCGATGGGAATAACGACGGCGGTCAGCAGGTAGCCCCAGAACTCCCAGGCAGGTCCGGTGAGGCTCTCCCCTCCGCTCTGGCGGATCACGGCGGCCACGCCATACACGAGTAGGAAGAGTTCAACGGCG
>NZ_DALZXY010000109.1:0-8980 GCF_031988865.1 Arthrobacter sp. | reverse complement strand
TCGACGTCAGCGGCCGCGACCGGGCCGGGCTGCTGGCACTGCCGGGCATCGGCCCCTGGACCGCGGACTACCTCGCCGTCCGGGCCGGCGGCGACCGGGACGCCTTCGTGCCGGGTGACCTGGTGCTGCGGCGTGCCCTTGGGGTCGCCACCGCCAGGGAAGCCGAAACCCTGGCCGAACCATGGCGGCCGTGGCGTGCCTACGCCCTTTTCCACCTCTGGACGGCCCAAGCGTATGACGGTGCACCGCTCCCCAGCGGGGGTGGCAGCCGGACGGGCTAGGAGCTCAGCAGGGTCAGCAATAGTGCGAGCAACGAGGGGATCCCGCGGATCAGCGCGATTCGTCCCAGCCGCCACTTCCCTGCCAGCAGGACCACCGAAGCCAGTGCCATGCACGCGGTGGAAAAACTCATCAGGGTCAGCCCCGCAACCGGATTGCTGACGCCGAGCAGTAATACGCCCAGGACGGCGCCGACCCCGAGGAACAAGTTGTAGAAACCCTGGGTGTAGGCCAGCGGCTGGGTGGTCTCGGCGTCCTGGGTCGATGTGATGCCGTAAACAGACATGGTCTCGGCAGCAGTCCAGCGGACTGACTCCAGCACAAAGAAGTAGAAGTGGACGGCGGCGGCAACCAAGGTGAACACGGCGGCGGCAATCAGCACGGTAACCCCCTCGGGGCTGGGACCGGGTGCACCTGACGGTGCCGGCTTCGTCGGGCAGCCGTGGTCCGGAGTGCCGCCCATCCTCGCACCCTGTGCCGGCAGAGCCAAGGGAAGGGGGCGCTCCCAGTTGGCGGTGGAGACTAATCGGCGGCTAGCCTTGAATAGCGACGGGACGCGCTGTGCACCAGTACTGCCTCCCGGCCGCCTGATGCCGTTTCCCCCAAAGGAGCACCCCAACGTGCGCACTTCCCGCACCCTTCGTACCGTGGCAGTCGCAGCCGCCGCAGCGCTTGCGCTTTCCGCCTGCGGCTCCGACTACCCCTTGGGCGAGGAACAGCGTAAAGCTGCCGAAAACAGCACCTCCACGCTCTCCGGCATTGTTTCCGGCTCTGGCTCCACGGCCCAGGGGCCGGCCATGGACGCCTGGATCGGGGGCTTCCGGGTGCTGCACCCCAAGGCCCAGGTCCAGTACTCCCCGGACGGCTCCGGTGCCGGACGCAGTGCCCTGCTGGCCGGTGCGGTGGATTTCGCTGGCTCGGACGCGTATCTGCAGGACGAGGAACTCGGTGACGCACGCGAGGTGTGCGGGCCCGACGGCGCCATGGACATCCCGGCGTACATTTCCCCCATCGCAGTCGCGTTCAACCTGCCCGGCATCGATTCGCTGAACATGGACGCCGCCACGATCGCGAAACTGTTCCGCGGGGAGATCGAGTTCTGGAACGATCCGCAGATTGCCGCCCAGAATCCCGGTGTAGACCTGCCGCAGACGCGGATCACCGCCGTCAGTCGCGCGGACGATTCCGGCACCACGGAGAACTTCACCGAATATCTGCACGAAGCCGCTCCGGAAGAATGGCCGGACGATCCCTCCGGCTCCTGGCCAGGTGGCTTGGGCGGAGAAAACGCGCAGGGCAGTGCCGGTGTGATCAGCACGGTGACCAGCACGGAAGGTGCAGTCGCCTACTCCGATGACTCCGTCGTCGATGATTCCCTCGGGACGGTCAACCTCAAGGTCGGCGGAGAGTACGTCCCGATCAGCCCCGAGGCAGCCTCCGTCGCCGTCGAGCAGGCCACGCGGGTTCAGGGACGCAGCGAACACGACATCGCCCTGCACCTGGACCGCACAACCACCGAACCCGGGGCTTATCCGCTGGTCCTGATCTCCTACCAAATCTTCTGCAGCAGCTACGAAAATGCCGAAACCACCGAGCTGGTGCAGACGTTCGGACAGTACGTGGTGAGTCCTGAAGGTCAGCGGGCGTCCGCCGACGCAGCCAAGAGCGCCCCGATTCCGGACAGCCTGGCCGCGGAAGCGCGAACGGCGATCGAGAGCATCACCACCCGTCCCTAGCCGGCGGCCGCCGCGGAGCTTACTGCGGCCATGGCGCCTCTGACGTGGATCTTTACAGCCTGGATCAGCGCCGGCTGACGCGGCCTTCCGGCATGCCCGGTGCGGTCTTCAGCGCCCCCCTTGCGCCGCCCGGGGACCGGTGTCACCGTGGACCTACCGCGAAGGAAAGGGGGCTGCCGTGCAACCTATCAAGATCGAACGGTGGTGGCCGTATCTCGACACCACGGCCAAGCAATGGCTGCGGGAAAACCTCCGCCACGACGGAATCCCGTCCAAAGTCCAGGACCGGATTGCCGAAGCCGGCGGGCCGGTAATCGATCCCATCCTCGAAGTAGGGGACTGGGACTTCATCGAAACGCAGTCCGAATTCGTTGATTAACGGCCCCGGCCGGCCCGACGGCGGGGCCCCCGCTTGGCAGGCGGCTGCCTGGCGAGCCGTGCCCCCCTGTGGAAGCCTGCGGCTACGGCTGGGCGGCCATCCGTGCAGCCTGGATAATCTTGTTCACCCCCGCCAGGAACATTTCCCTGTGGTCGAGGGCGAGGATATCGTCGCGGATTGATGCGGTCATCGGATGGCGCAGGGGATCTGCCAGGAGAGGCCCGGCAAACCATTTAAGTGATTCTGAATCTTCGACCCCGGAATACTCCCGTGCTAATCCAGCAGCACCGGCAAGAACGTAGGAGCCAAATGCTGCATATTGTTCCGCCAATGCGCGTCCACTAAGGCCAGCAGCCGCAAAACAGGTAACCATGAGTTCAATGCTGTCCAATTCACCAGGGCCATTAGTAGTTAGCGATGTTGCCGTTACTGCAATAGCCGGATACTCCAAAAAAGTGTCCAGTGTGACCGAGGCGAATTCAGACAAACAATCCTCCCATTGGCTCGCCGGCGTTGAGACTTTTGCATTTGCCATCCGGTAAATCCTATCCAGCAGTTCCTGCATAAGACTTTCTTTGCTGAGGAAATGGCGGTAGACCGCAGTTGGGTCCACGCCGAGTTCCTCGCCGAGCTCCCGGTACGTCAGGGAGAGCATTCGCGGGCGTGATGCGAGGCGTAGGGCAGCTTGGATGAACACTTCGCGATCGAGCTGTGGTTTGGCCGCCCTGCCGAGGGCTGACTTGCCTGCCACGTGGCCTCCGTTTCTTCCCGTGCTGAGCGGGATTCCTTGTGCTGTGGTCATCGTATAGCCACCACGGCCGGGCAACATTGTCAACGTCGCTGACAGGTCTATTGACAGGATTGGTTCATTCCCCTACGTTGTGGGTGACATAAGTCACACTGCTGAGCGGGGTTGGCGCGGTGAAGGGGACGACGGTGTCCCCCAGCGTGAACGGCCAAGCTTTTTGATGCGTCGTCTTTGGTCCGGAGTTGTACGTACCCAGAGAGGTCTTCGATGGACGGTAAACCGACTCTCCATCCATGGAATCGGGAATATTCGTACCCGGTTTTCACTAAACCCGTTGCGCCTGTTCAAGGAGCTTGAAGATTGAAAAAATCGCTGAAATATACGCTGGCCGCAGGTTCCGTTGTGATGCTTGCTGCCTGTTCATCGTCACCGCAGGGGGATACTGCCAGCACTGATGGACCAAGCTACGAAATAACTGTTAACACACCCGAACCTTCCGGCGAGCTGGATAAGTTGACCTGGTCCACTTACGCCGACCCGTACTCCTTGGACTATGCCTACGCGTTTGACTACGCCGACAACCAGGTGCTGGCAAATGTGTGTGAGTCCCTCGTCCGTTTCAATGAGGACCTGACCGTCTCTCCGGGCCTGGCGTCCGGGTATGAAAATCCCACCCCAACAACCTGGGTCTATACAATCCGCGAGGGCGTGAAGTTCCACGACGGCACAACGCTCACGGCTGATGACGTGGTGGCGTCGATGAACCGGCACCTGGATCCGGAAATAGGCTCGTTCTGGTACTCGGTGTACGCCGACGTCGTGAGTATCGAAAAGACCGGTGAACACGAGGTCACGGTAACTTCCTCGGTTCCGAATGCGCTCTTCAACGAGGCGATGTCCGGCTCCGCAGGCGTAATTGAATCAGCTGCAACACTGAACAAACTCGGCGCCGATTACGGCAACTCCTCCGCCGGCGTGAACTGCACGGGCCCTTTCGAGTTCCAGGAATGGAAGAGCGGGGAGCGGATCAGCCTGACCCGATTCGACGAGTACTGGGATCCGGAGCTCATGGCCAAGGCCAAGCAGCTTGATTTCGTGATTATGAACGACCCAGCAGCCCGGGTCAACGCGTTGAAGTCCGGCGAGGTCGACGGCGGCTGGCTGATCCCGTCCAACGCCGTGGCTGACCTGAACGGCTCTGGTGCCGGGCAGATCTACTTCGGCTTGAACACAGCGGTCAACTCGCTGATCGCATCCAACCCCGAGGGGCCCCTGGGTAATCCGGAGGTGCGCAAGGCCCTGATTATGGCGATCGACCGTGATGCGCTGGTCCAGGCCGCCGAGGCCGGTTATGCCGAGCGAACTAATGCGCTGACCACCAAATCGGTCTGGGAAAATGCGGGAGACGACACCAAGGAAGCAGCGTTCTCTGACTTGGTCGACTACCCCTACGATGTTGAGGCCGCCACCGCAATTATCAAGGAACAGGGCGTGGAAGGGGAGGAAATCACCATCACCACCGCGCCGATGGGCAATAACTTCGCCGTCGTCGCCCAGGCCACCGCAGCAGCTGCAGAATCGATCGGGCTGAAGGCCACCATCAATACCGTCACACCGAACGCCTACACCGCTCTGTTCTCCGACCCGGAGGCACGCAAGGCAACGGACCTGTTCTTCACGAGCTGGTACCTCTCCACCGGCAACCCGCTGGACATGTTCAGCATCCTGCGGACCGGAGACTTCTCCAACTACGGAGGCTGGTCCGACCCGGAGTACGACACTATCGTCAACGATGCTCTGCAGACCATGGACCGGACCGAGGGATTGGCGGCATCGGTGCCAGCCCAGAAGATCCTCAACGAGCAGCTGCCTTGGCTGCCGCTTTACGAGCCCCCGAACCTGCTCTGGATGAATGAGCGGATCACCGGCACTTCACCCTCCATTAACTACCTGTACTACCCCTGGGCGGCCCGCATTGGCGCAAAGTAGTCCCGCGACGGAGGCCGCCCTGCCGGACGAAGGCCGGGCGGCCACCCGGCGTCCTCCATGGCCGGCGCTGAAGCTCGGTCTCCGCAAGCTGGGCGCGTTCGTGTTCACCATCTTCGTTTCATCGGTCATCGTATTTTTCTCCCGCTGGCTGGTGCCGGGCGACCCCGTTGCATTCCTGCTGCGAGGGCGCAGCCCCAACCCAGAGGCGGTTGCCGAGGTTACGGCGATCTACGGGTTGGATAAGCCCCCGCTCGAGCAGTATTGGCAGTGGGTAACCGGTCTGCTGCACGGTGACATGGGACGGTCGCTTCAGTACCGGCAGGACGTGAGTACTGTCATTCTGGACCGGCTGCCGGTGACGCTCGGCCTGGTAATTATGTCCGCTATTGCGATCACATTCCTGGGGCTGAGCGCAGGTATCGCTGCCGCGTTACTGCGCGGCACCTGGGCCGACAGGGCCCTTATGGCCTGCATGTCCGGCTTGGCCGCCATTCCGGCGTTTGTGGGAGCCATCGTCCTGATCGCCGTTTTCGCTGTGCAGCTTGGCTGGTTCCCGTCCTTCGGGTCGGGGACCGGGCTGTGGGATAGTTTCCAGCACCTGGTCCTGCCGTCCTTCGCCCTGGCGTTGGCGTTCGTTGCCGTGGTGGGCCGGGTAACGCGGTCGGCGATGGTTGAGGAATTCGACCGGGAGCACGTTGAAGTTGCCCGCAGCCGGGGCGTGACGCCGGTAGCGGTGGTGATGCGGCATGTCCTGCGGAACGCCACCGGACCGATTCTCACGGTCAGCGGCCTGCTGGTGGCCGGCCTGCTGGTGTCCTCCGCCATCGTGGAACAGGCCTTTGGCCTGGCCGGCATGGGAACACTCCTGGTCTCTTCGGTCGACCGATTGGATTTCCCCGTAGTGCAAGCCATTGTGCTCCTGGTCGTGACGGCATTCGTCGCCGCCAACACGATTGTTGATCTCTTAGGACCTGTTATCGATCCACGCCTCAAAGCGGGAGAAGGAGCACGATGACCAGCCAGGCTCCGGTGCTGCTGCCCGTCAAGCGCTCCAATCCGCGCACCAAACGCTGGGGGGTGCTGGTTGGAGCGGTGTTCCTGGTGATCGTCGTCCTCGGCGCGGTCTTCGCGCCCTGGGTGGCGCCCTACCCGCCCTCAGCGGTTGACCTGTTGAGTGTTAATTCCGGGCCCAGCCTGGAACATCTGCTGGGGACCGATGCGCTGGGGCGGGACATTTTCTCCCGGATGATCTATGGGGCACGCACAGCTCTGGCAGGGCCCGCCTTCGTGGTCCTGCTGTCTACCGTCCTTGGTTTGCTGCTGGGATTGTGGGCAGGGTGGGCCGGCGGCCGCGTCGATGCGGTGCTCGGACGGATCTTCGACATCGTCCTGGCGTTTCCGGCACTGCTGCTGGCGATTCTGGCAGTGGCTCTTTTCGGGAAGGGCCTGGTGGCGCCCGTCCTGGCGATGTCCATCGCGTACACACCCTATATCGGGCGGTTGACCCGCCAGCTGGTGGCATCTGAAAAGACCCGCCAGTACGTTGCCGCCTACCGGGTGCAGGGGTTCGCCGCACCCTGGATCGCCATCCGCGCGGTGCTGCCGAACATCATGCGGGTGGTCGGATCGCAGGCTACGCAGAACTTCGGCTATGTGCTGGTGGAACTGGCGGCCCTGTCATTCCTGGGTCTGGGTATCCAGGCGCCGCAAGCTGATTGGGGAAGCATGATCAACGAAGGACAAACGGCCCTGGTGAGTGGAAACTTCATGCCGGCGATCATTCCTTCTGTGGCCGTGGTGCTTGTTGTAGTGGCCGTCAATACGGTTGGCGGCTGGTTCTCTGACCGGTTAGGGGACCGAGCAGCATGAATATTCTGGACGTAAGCGGCCTCAGTATCGGGATTGGTTCGGGAGGCTCCTCAACGTTGCTGCTGGACAAGGTCTCCATGCACGTTGAACGCGGGGAAATCGTCGCATTGGTTGGTGAATCCGGGTCCGGAAAGTCGTTGACGGCACGAGCCGTGCTGGGTCTGCTGCCCCCCAGATCCGAGGTGAGCGGATCGATAAACCTGGATGGCATCCGGGTCCTCGAAGCGACCCCTCCGGAGCTGCGCGCGATGCGGCGCACCCGTGCGGCGATGGTCTTTCAAGACCCCCGGTCAAGCATCAACCCGATGCGAACCCTGGGTGCGCACCTCATTGAGCCCATGCTGCAGGAACCTGGCAGCTCCCGCGCTGCGCTGGAAGTCAGAGCCAGGGACTTGCTTGGATCCATGGGCCTGTCCAACCCCGGTGCCCGCATGAAGCAGTACCCCCACGAGCTCTCGGGCGGCATGCTTCAACGGGTCATGATCGCGGGGGCGCTGATGAATGATCCAGACCTGCTGATCTGTGACGAGTCGACCACAGCGCTGGACGTGACCACGCAGGCCGCAGTGGTCCAGCTGCTGTCCGGGCTGGTTCGTGAACGCTCCATGGGGCTGCTCTTCATCACTCATGATTTGGGCCTGGCCGCTTCGCTGGCGCACCGGACGTACGTGCTCCGCCACGGCGTGGTTCAGGAGTCCGGCGAAACCCGGCAGGTCTTTGAAGCACCTGTTTCTGATTACACCAAGCAGCTAATCGAAGCCACGCCAGCCATCAATCTCGCAGCGGCAGCCGGGGGGAACGCTGTTCCGGAGGCAGGTAGCGGTTCGCTGATCAGGATCGAGAATCTCCACAAGACCTACCATGTTGCGGGCCAGCCGCCGGTGGAAGCACTCAAGGCCGTCTCATTGGCCATCCCCGCCGGCGGCGGCCTCGCCGTCGTCGGGGAGTCCGGTTCGGGAAAGTCGACGCTAGGCCGCATCATCGCTGGCCTGGAAAGCCCCAATTCGGGCACGGTGACCATGGCCGGGGGGTCGGTGAAGGGCCGCACGGCCAAAAAACGCAGGCTGGACGCCGCGTCCCGGGTGCAGATGGTATTTCAGGACCCCTACCAGTCGCTTGATGCGCGGCTAACGCCTGCAAAGGCCATGGAGCGGGTGCTGAAGCTGCACTTCAAACTGGATTCCAACGCAATGAAGGCACGGGTGAAGGAGCTGCTCGAGTCAGTGGGACTGGAGGAGAAGTATTTCAATCTCTACCCCCGCAAGCTCTCCGGCGGCCAGCGCCAGCGTGTAGCTATTGCCAAGGCGATGGCGGTGAATCCGCGTCTGCTGGTGCTCGACGAAGCGACCAGCTCTCTGGATGTGTCCGCGCAGGCACAGATGCTGAAACTGGTCAACAAACTGCGCCGGGAGAACGACGTTTCTGTGCTGTTCATCAGCCACGACCTGGCGATCGTCGGTGAAGTCTGCGACGAACTGCTGGTGGTCGAATCCGGGCGCATCGTCGAGAGCGGCCCAACCAGGGAGGTTCTGGGGAATCCGCAGCACCCCTACACGCAGATCCTGCTGGCCTCGGTGCCTCGGCCGCAATGGTCGGCCGACGGTACGGGCCGGCGCGTCGCTGCCGCCGGCGAGCAGCTGAAGCCGGCGCCCAGCGACCTTCCGTAGCCGCAGAGCGGCTGGGGACTCAGCGAAACCCAGTCCGCATTCCTTGATTGGCAGCGGCTCCGTCCTCCCGGCGCAGCCGGCTGACCAAGGTGGCGGCCGCGAAGGCAGCAGCGAGCTCCACTGCGGTCAGCACCAGCATCCCCGGCCGGCCGTGGCCGGGGACAACGGTGCCGGAGACCGCCGTAGCGGCGGCCCCGAATGTGTCTGCACCGTGCCCACCGTGCCCACCGGGCAGGGAGCTGCTTCCCCCGAGCAGGAGAGCCGCGTGCAGCACGGCCATGGCCAGGGCGGCGGCCATCATTGTCCGCGCTGC
>NZ_DALZXY010000108.1:0-9116 GCF_031988865.1 Arthrobacter sp. | reverse complement strand
CCCCGCCTCAGCCCTCCCCGCCTCAACCCCTCGGCCCCACCAAAGGTCTTCTGCAACACACGCACCGACCCGCGGGCGCTCCACACACGCCGACCCGCGGGGTCCTCCGGACGCGCCGGCCGCCCCGGCGTCCCCCGAAGAAGATTCGTGGGGTCCCTCTGCGCGCCCGTAACTCCATGTGTCCCGGCGCACAGCCAGTCTGGGATAATCAATGGCCTAGGTAACCCCAACAGCGAGGAAGATCATGGCTTTGCTCGACCCCTCCATCTGGACGGACAAGATTTATGTCAACGGCTGGCGCGACGGCGGCGCCGGAACAGCCGAAGCACTGGAACCGGCTACCGGAAAAACCCTGGGAAGCTACGGCGTCGCCTCCGTCGAGGACGTCCTGACGGCGGCCCGGACCGCGGCGGCAGCCCAGAAGGAATGGGCTGCCCGCAAGCCCGAAGAACGCGCCGCAGTCCTGCGCCGCGCCGGCCTGCTCTGGGAGGAGCATGCCGAGGAGATCGGCAGCTGGATCACCCGTGAATCCGGCAGCATCCCCGCGAAGGCCGGACTCGAAACGCACACTGCGGCCAACGAATGCTACGACGCCTCCGCCCTGCCGGCGCTGCCCGCGGGCGAAGTGCTCACTACCAATGCCAACCGCTGGTCAATGGCCCGACGGCGGCCTGCCGGCGTCGTCTCCGTGATCGCGCCGTTCAACTTCCCGTTGATCCTTTCCATCCGTGCAGTTGCCCCGGCACTCGCCCTGGGCAACGCGGTGCTGCTGAAGCCGGACCCCCGCACGGCAGTCTGCGGCGGCGTTGCCCTGATGCGCGTCTTCGAGGAAGCCGGCCTTCCCTCCGGGCTGCTGTCCCTCCTGCCCGGCGGCGCGGAGATCGGCGCAGCCGTTGTTGAAGCCCCCGAGGTCAGGGTCATTGCCTTCACCGGCTCGACCGCCGCGGGACGCAGGATCGCTGAGTCCGCCGGACGCCTGCTCAAGCGCGCCCATCTGGAACTCGGCGGCAACAACGCCATGATCGTGCTTCCCGGGGCGGACTTGGCGAAGGCTGCCTCCGCTGCAGCATTCGGTTCCTTTATGCACCAGGGCCAGATCTGCATGACTACCGGCCGGCACATTGTCCATGAGGATATTTACGATGCCTACGTGGCCGCCCTCGCGGAGAAGGCCGAACACCTTCCCGTGGGAGATCCGGCCGGCGGACAGGCCGCTCTTGGCCCGATCATCGACGAGAACCAGCTCAAGAAGATCGACGGGATTGTCCAGGACGCTGTGACTGCCGGGGCACACCTCGCCGCCGGTGGAACCAGCGAGGGCCTTTTCTACCGCCCCACCGTGCTCGCCGGCGTTACTCCGGATAACCCGGCGTGGTCCCAAGAGATCTTCGGCCCCGTGGCACCGGTCATGAAGTTCTCCACTATCGACGAAGCCGTCGAGCTGGCCAATGCCAGCGAATATGGTCTGTCCCTGTCTATCCTGGGCGACGTCGGAATGGCGATGAAGATTGCCGACCGAGTGGAGTCCGGCAAGGTCCACATCAACGAACAGACCGTCAATGACGAGTCCAACGCACCCTTCGGCGGAGTCAAGGATTCAGGCAACGGCGGCCGCGTCGGCGGGGCTGCAGCGAACATGGAATCCTTCACGGAAATTCAGTGGGTCACCGTGCGGCCCGACATCGCGTCCTACCCGTTCTAGGTCTCCTAGGCACTAAAAAGCGGCGGCCATCCACGGGGTGGCCGCCGCTTTTTTCGGCCTCCTGAAGCTCAGTTTTAATGCTCAAGATTTCCGCAGGGAATTCTTTCGGAAACATTGCGGCAACTGCGGGTCGAACTTGAGCGTTTGCCTAGGGAAAGCTCTATATCGTCTTACTCATCAGCAGAAAGGTCCACACGGACCGCGAAGACATTGGGGGATAACGTGAACGCATGGAACGCCGGCACCGAGGTTTTGGTCAAGCGCTACACGGACACTCAGCGTGACAATCACGTTGCCGCCCTCTGCACCGAATGCAGCCGCCGTCTGGTACCCGAATGGGCCAATGACAAGCGCGCCACCGACCGGACCGGCTACTGGGTCATCCGCGGCTACCGCTACCCCGGCGTCCGCTGCTCCACCCACGAGCGCCGCGTGCTGCAGGATTACTACGGCACCACCACCAGCAAGGGCCAGGTTGAGCGCCACGTCGCCGGATCCCGCGGCAAGACGGCTGCCCCCGCCCGCCGCACGCTGCGCCTCTTCGGCACCAAAGTCCGCTCCGGCAGCTAAACAGGTCTTTCCCCAAGAAAGAAACCGCAGTATCCCCCAAAAATAAATACTGCAAAGACGAGCCCGCACAGTTGCATGTGCAGTGCTGACCGCCCGTCCGCGGAACGCATTCGGCTCGCCGCCCCGGTATCCACCCCAATGGATGCCGGGGTTTGGCTTTAACCAGCATCAATGGATTTACCGAAGGATGCGCATTCAGCAGGGGCTGGCGTTACAGGCCGGGAAGGGCTTTACAGCCAGGGATGGACTACGGCAGTGCCGGTGGACCGCACCGTCAGAGGCGGAGCCGGCCGTCCAAGAGATTCAGTACGTTCGCACTGTCCGGAAATTCAGCTGGCGCAGCAGGGACGCTACGGGCCAGCTGCTGCGGCGAACCGGCTGCGAACCGGCTGCTATTCGGCGTCGGGCCGGCGGACGCTGAGCAGGGCCTTGATGCGCTCTTCTGCGTCGGGAACTTCGGCGGTGGCAGCCACATTGGCCTCTTCCACAGCACGCACCACTTCATTGCGCTGGATTCTCACTCCGCGGGGGGCATCAATGCCTATCCGGACGCCGTCGCCGCGCGAATCGAGCACGGTAATGACAATGTCATCCCCAATCAGGATCTGTTCTCCTGATTTCCGCGTTAGCACCAGCATTTATTCACTCTATCGCAAGCACCGGCCGCATTTACTGCGGAATCGGCTAAACCCGGATATGTCACAGCACCGATGCGGGTGCCGGAGCGCCGTCGAGCCAGCCGACCGGCAGGCCCAGGCTGTTGACGCTCTGTGGCGTGGCCGTACCTTCCAAGCCTTCGACGGCGAGGGCCTGGACTTCGGCAGCGCCGCGCACCGCTCCAACCCAGGCCGCAGTGTCTTCGGGTTTACGCCCCGCATCCACGGCAACCCACAGCTGGTCCGGTGCCAGGGCGGCAATCAAAGTGGTGTGCCGGGCCAGCTCACTGACGCCCCGGCCGATTCCATAGGCGAGGAATACCGGGTGTCCGGCCAGGACTCCGGCTGCCCGGGCCGTGGCCACGGCCCGGCGGTCACCGGCACGTCCAACACCGCTGCCGTCCACCCCTCCCCCGGCCCGCAGCGCCTGGGCGCTGAACCCGGCAGCGGCGGCCATCGATTCACACACGAGCATGGGATCCTGCCCCAGGCCAACAACGATCACCAGGTCCCCTGCCCCCACCAGAGGCACCGGTACTTCCTGGCCCGGACGGGCCGCTGCCCGGTCCGGGGCAGCTCCGCCGTCGTGGGCAGCCGGGGACAACTGCGGAAAGGCAAACGGCACCGGTCCCGCGGGCCGCGCGGGGGCCCCCGTGTTTTGCGACAGGTCCGCCATCAGCTCGGCGAATGCGTTGCTGCCCGTAGACACATCAGGCAGGATCGGGGCCCCGGGACGCAGGTTGTTTTCGGCTTCCTCCGCGCTGGCCAGCAGCGCTCCGATCCCTGCGCGGCTGGGCAGATCTGCTTCGACGGGAGCCGCGCGGCGTCCACGCTGCGGCAGCTCCACAGTGACCTCATAGTGGTGCCGGGCGAGGAATCCGCCGATGCCGCCGATGGTGACCTTCTCAGCGGCAATGATGCGGGCCCGCGGGCCGTGTTCCGCGAGAACTTTTGCCTTCAGCACGTCGAGGGACGGGCCCTCAAGCTGAAATCGTCTCGGTTCCACGGATTACTCCTACAGTTTCAATGTTTACGTTCGCCGCCGTGGCTTCCTGGTAGGAAAGCACAGGCAACCCGTTGGTCTGGGCAGATACGAGGCGGCGAATCGCCGGCCGGAGCGCCGGGGCACACACCAGGACAGCGGTGTGGCCTGAGTTCTCCACAGTGGCAACAGTAGTCTTAAGGGAGGCGATTATGTTTTCGATCCGCGCCGGATCCAGCAGGATTTGTGTCCCCTGGTCCGAGGGCCGGAGGGATTCGAGCATGGACTGCTCCAGCGCCGGGTCGATCATGATGACCCGCAGCACGTTGCCGTTCACGTACTGGGCGGCCAGTGCGGGGCCAAGTGCCTGGCGCGCCGCCTCAATCAGCCCTTCCGGATCGGTAGATGCCTTGGCCTTGAGCAGCAGGGATTCATAGATACGCGGCAGGTCGTTAATTGGGATCTGTTCCACCAGGAGCCCCTGCAGCACACGCTGCACTTCCGCGAGGGAAAGCACGTTCGGGACCAGCTCGTCCACCGCCGACGGGTTGACCTGCTTGACCCCTTCGGTGAGGATCCGGACGTCCTCCCGTGTCAGCAGCCGTGCGGCGTTGGCCGTGATGATCGCGGAGAGGTGCGTGACCAGCACGGAAACCCGGTCGATCACAGTGGCACCGGCCATTTCCGCCGCATGCCGCATCTCCGCGGGGACCCACTTACCGGCCAGCCCAAACACAGGCTCCACGGTCGCCGTCCCCGGCAGCCCCTCGAGGAAGTCGCCAAGGGCGAGGACCTTGCCGGCAGGTGCTTCGCCCCGGCCGGCTTCCACACCGGCGATGCGGATGACGTAGGTGGAGGCCGGCAGGTCCACGCTGTCGCGGGTCCGTACCGGCGGAACAACGACGCCGAGCTCCAGGGCGATTTTCCGCCGCAGCGAGCGGACGCGGGCCAGCAGGTCATCGCTGCCTCCGGTGACGATGTCCACCAGGTCGGGCGAGAGCATCACTTCCAGGGCGTGGACACGCATTTGCTCGATCAGGTCCTCGGTGGTGTCCGTGGCAGGTGCCCCGGTGAGCTGCGCGACGGCGTCCGTCTCCGCTGCCTGCGCCTCGGCTGCCTCCCGGGCCTTGACCCGCTGGCTGGCGAAAATCAGCAGGGCACCGATCACGATGAACGGAATCTTCGGCATCCCCGGAATCAGGGCCATAACGATCGCGGCGGATCCGGCGATCATCAGCGCCATCCGCGACTGTCCCAATTCCGCTGAGGCGGTGGAAGCCATATCCGATTCGGCGTTGGAGCGGGTGACGATCATGCCGGTGGAGACGGCCATCAGCAGCGCGGGGATCTGCGTGACCAGACCGTCGCCGATGGTGAGCAGGGTGTACGTATCGATCGCTTCGCCGATGCCCATGCCGCGCTGCAGCATACCGATGGCGATGCCACCCACAATATTGATGATGATGATGATCAGCCCGGCGATCGCGTCGCCCTTAACGAACTTGGAGGCACCGTCCATGGCACCGTAGAAGTCGGCTTCGGCGGAGACCTCGGCGCGGCGTTCGCGGGCCTGGATGTCCGTGATCAGGCCGGCGTTGAGGTCGGCGTCGATCGCCATCTGCTTGCCCGGCATGGCATCCAGGGTGAACCGTGCGCCGACTTCGGCCACTCGCTCGGCGCCCTTGGTCACCACCACGAACTGGATGACGACCAGGATCAGGAAGATCACCGCGCCAATAATCAGGGAACCGCCAACCGCCACGTGCCCGAACGCCTCGATCACCTGCCCGGCGTAACCGTCGCCGAGGACCAGGCGGGTGGAGGCCACGTTCAGGCCGAGGCGGAACAGGGTTGCCACCAGCAGCATCGAGGGGAACACGGAGAAGTCCAGCGGCTTCTTCACGAACATGGTGGTCAGCAGGATCACCAGGGCCAGCAGGATGTTGATGATGATCAGCACGTCCAGCACGCCGGCGGGCACGGGGACCACCAACAGCAGGATGATACCGATCACGCCCACGGGAATAGCGAGCTTCAGGAGGTTGCGGTTCACGGCGCGGCCTTACGGTGTTGTGGGACGGTTGTGGGGGCGGTGGCACCGGCATCCGGGGCCATGGTGTGGACCCCGGCGGCAGCGCCGCGGTTCTTCAGGGCCATAACGAAGGCCAGGACCTTGGCTACGGCGTTGTACAGTTCGACCGGGATTTCCTGTCCGATCTCGCACGCACTGTGCAGGGCGCGGGCCAGGGGAATGTCGCGGACCATGGGCACGCCCTTGGTCTCGGCTTCTTCACGGATGCGGGCGGCAATGTTGCCGGCACCCTTTGCCACGACCCGGGGAGCGGATTTTCCCGGCTCGTACTTCAGGGCCACAGCCACGTGGGTGGGGTTCAGCAGCACGACGTCGGCATCGCCCACCGCGGCCATCATGCGGTTGCGGCTCATGGCCAGCTGGCGGGAGCGCCGCTGGGACTTGATCAGCGGATCGCCGTCGGTGTTCTTGTTTTCATCCTTGACCTCTTTTTTGGTCATGCGCGTCTTTTTCCGGTTGCGGCGCATCACCACCATGATGTCCGCTGCGGCGAGGGCCAGGCCGGCAGCAACGGCGAACTGCAGCAGGGTGGCAACTCCTCCCCCGGCCTCCGCCAGCAGCGCGGTAATGGACATGCCCCCGGCGGTCATCAGGACCGGCATCAGGTTCTGGATGACGGCGTACAGGACCAGTCCGACGACGGTGGTTTTCAGCAGGGCTTTTACGCCGTTCCAGATTGCCTGCATGCCAAAGACCCGTTTGACGCCGGACACCAGGTTGAACTGCTCGTACTTTCCCTTGAACTTTTTGAAGTGGATACCGCCCTGCAGTGCGGCAGTCGCCAGGACGGCAGCGACCACAACGGACAGCAGCGGACCCATCACATAGGTCAGGCCGCCCAGCGAGTCCTGGAACAGGCGCAGCGCAGCCAACGGGCTGGGGTCGGCAGCAATGGAGTCCACCCCCATCAGCGTTTCGGCGCCCTTCTCCGAACCCCGGCTGATGGTCAGGGGCATCATGACGGCGGCAGCGCCCACCCCAATCCAGGCGGTGAGGTCGTCGGAACGGGAAAGCTGGCCCTTTTCCCGGACCTCTTTCATCCGTTTCGGGGTGGCGGCTTCGGACCGTTCCCCGGAATCCTGGTCCGCCATCTATCCCACCCCCGCCAGGATGCGCACGATCTGCTGGACCAGCGCGGAAACGACGCGGGGAAGGGCAACGAAGACCACTGAAACGAGGGTCAGCGTCAGCAGGATCTTCAGCGGGAAGCCGAGCGCGAAGGCGTTCAGCGCCGGGGCGACCCGGGTCAGCAGGCCCAGGCCGGCGTCGGCCAGGAAGAGCACCACCAGCAGCGGGCCGGCGATCTGCACGGCGGCGATGAACATCTGGCTGACCGCGGTGATCATGGCCTGGGCCGGCTCGGCGAGGTCGATCCCGCCGGCCAGCGGCAGCGCCGTGAAGCTGCGGGCCAGTCCCCCGATGACGAGTTGGTAGCCGTCGGACGCGAACAGCAGCGCCAGCGCCGTGATCTGGAAGAGCCGGGTGAACTGGGCGCCGTTGACCATGGACTGCGGATCGAATCCCTGGGCCAGGGAAAAGCCGCCGAAGAGGTCGATCAGCTGGCCCGCCGACTGCACGGCGGAGAACACGATCAGGACCAGGAAGCCCAGGATGGCGCCCACCACGAATTCCAGCACCAGGCCGGTGAAGTACTCGGCGGTGCCCAGGTTCGTGTAGCCCTCGGAAACCTGCGGAGCAACGGCCAGCGCCAGCCCGACGGCGAGCATCGCCTTCACCCGTCCCGGAAACGCGTTATAGGAAAAGGGAGGAGCAATCACCAGGAAAGCAACCATCCGTACACCCGCGAGCATCACCGCTTCCAGCCAGGCCTGGTCGATGGCGATGGACATGTCATCCCCCGCCGAGCAGGGACGGGATCTTCTCGAACAGCTGCTGGGTGAAGGTGACCATCTCGGTGATCATCCAGTGCCCGCAGACCAGCAGCGCAACACACACGGCCAGTGCTTTCGGCACGAAGGAGAGAGTGACTTCCTGGATCTGGGTGATTGACTGCACCAGGGACACCGAGAAGCCGACCACCAGCGCGGTCAGCAGCACCGGGGCCGCGAGCTTGGCCGCAACCCACAATCCCTGGAGTCCGATGTCCAGGACCGCATTGGTATCCATCAGCCGCCGCCCTGGTAACTGTTGACCAGCGAGGTGATGATCAGGCCCCAGCCGTCCACCAGCACGAACAGCAGGATCTTGAACGGCAGCGAGATCATGACCGGCGGGAGCATCATCATGCCCATGGACATCAGTGCAGCGGCAACCACCAGGTCGATGACCAGGAACGGAATAAAGATCACGAAGCCGATGATGAACGCGGCCCGCAGCTCGGAAATCATAAACGCCGGGATCAGGGTCAGCAGCGGAACGCTTTCCGGGGACTCGGGGTTCGGCTGGTTGGCCGCCCGGGTCATCAGCGCAATGTCCTCTTCCCGGGTGTGGGCGAGCATAAACTGCTGCAGCGGCCCGGCACCGGCACCCAGGGCGTCGTTGAACGTGAAGTCACCGTTCAGGTAGGGCTGCACGGCCAGGGTGTTTATCTCCGTCAGGACCGGACCCATGATGAAGAGGGAGAGGAACAGTGCCAGTCCGGCCAGGACCTGGTTCGGTGGAATGGAGGGCAGCGAGAGCGCGTTGCGGGTCATTGCCAGCACCACGAAGATCTTCGTGAAGGACGTCATCATCAGCAGCAGGGCCGGCGCCACGGAAAGCAGCGTGATGCCGATGAGGGTAACGACGGCGGTGGATGGGGCTCCGTCCACGCCATTGATGTCCACGGAGAACCCGCCGGTGTCCTCGGGGGCCGAGGGATCACTCGGAGCCTCGGGTGCTGCCGGGGGCAGCGGGTCGAAGGTGGTGGCGTGGCCGGCGGCGGTGCCGGCGAGCATCAACAGGACGGTCGCGGCGAGCACCAGGACGGCGCCCAGGATGTACCGGCGCAGTGCACGGGCGGCGGACGGCCGGGCTGTTATGGGAGTGTCCACGGCGTTCAACGTTCCCGCCCGCGGCGGAGGAAGGCTGCGCTCTGGCGCCAGGTGTCCGGGGACAGAATCGATCCGTTGAGCATGGACTCTCCCTGAGCAGGCCCGCCGCGGCGGGTGTCCC
>NZ_DALZXY010000107.1:2973-9291 GCF_031988865.1 Arthrobacter sp. | reverse complement strand
GGTTTGTGCTGCCAGCGCCCGCAGCACAAACCGGGGCAGTGGAGCCTGCCGGGGCAGCCCCGCCGCCGGCGCGTCACCGGCGTCCACCGCCGGGTGTGCTGCGGCCGGTTCATTGCGCACTCTCACGTCAGCGGTGCCGGCCACCGGGTCCGCAGCGGCCCAGGCAGCTTCCTGCGCCGCCCAGCGATCCCAGTGCGGGGCGTAGGTGTCGCCGTCGCGGGCCAGGGCACGTTCACGGCGCACGGCTTCCGGAGCCTGAATCCAGATGACCGCGTCCAGGACGTTCCGGGCTGCCCGGTGGCCGGCGCCCACGCCTTCAAGGATCACGATGTCCGCCGGCTCCGTGGTGTGCCACCCGCCGTAGCGGCCTGCCACCCAGTCCCAGGACTGCCAGTGCGCGCTGTGTCCCTCCGCCAGGGGCTCCAGGACCTGGCGGCGGTAGTAGTCCATCCCGGCGTCGAGCCCGTCCCAGCCGGGGTACACGTCCTCCAGATGGAACACGGCGACCGAGCGGTGGGCGCGGAGTTCTGCCGCCAGTTCCAGCGCCAGTCCGGTTTTCCCCGCTCCGGAGAAACCGTCAACGGCGATCAGCAGCGGGCGGTGCGGGGCAGGGGACATCAGCGGCGCTCCGCCAGGGCGCTGCGGACAAAGTCCACCACGCCGGGTACGGCGGCCTGGATCAGGGCGTAGGAGGAATCAAAGGCGGACATATCCCCGTACCAGGGGTCTTCAATGCCCTGCTGATCCACCGGCAGCGTCGCGGCGGCCGGGTCGAAGCTGCGCAACATCCGGATTCTGGCGCGCTCCGGCGCGGGGGCTTCGGCCTGCAAATGCGTCAGGTGCCCGTGGTCCAGGGCAAGGATCAGGTCCCGGGTCCGGTACCACTCAGGTTCGAAGGCCCGCGCCCGGAAGCGCTCGAGCGGCGGCTCGGGAAAATGGTGTTTGCGCAGTTCGGCGGCCGTGCGGGGGTCCATCGGGCGGCCTGCCTCCCAGCCGGTCACGCCGGCGGAGTCCACCGACACGTCGTCCGCCAGCTGCGCCTCGCTGAAAGCGCGGGTGAGGCAGAACTGGGCCATGGGCGAGCGGCAGATGTTTCCGGTGCAGACCGTAATGATGCGGAACATCGGTTAAGCGTACCGATCCGCAGGCGGTGCGGGGCCGGCGCTCAGGCCCGGGCGAGGAGCTCACCGCTGGGAATCAGGAACCAGCCGTCCGGGGCAGCGGCCCACCGCGTCCAGCCGTCTGCCATCCGCTCCAGATCCTGCGCCGACGCCAGGCCGCGTTCGATTGCCTGTTCGGCGAAGGCCGAATGCAGTATCCGCTGGGACCAGGTCCCGGCAAACCAGCGGCGCCGGTCTTCGGTGGCATAGAGCCAGTTCGAGGACGACGGAACAAATTCGGTGAACCCGGCCTCCAGCGCCCAGCTGAGCAGCCGGCGTCCGGCGTCGGGCTCGGCGCGGTTGCCGCGGGCGATCTGCTGGTAGGTCTCCATCCATTCCGCCAGCTCCGGAACTTCCGGGTACCAGCTCATGCCGTGGTAGTCGGCGTCGCGCACGGCAACGATCCCGCCCGGGCGGGTGACCCGGCGCATTTCGTGCAGCGCGGCGGCCGGATCGGTGAGGTGCTGGAGCACCTGGTGTGCGTGGACCACATCAAACGTGTCATCGGGGAAGTCCAGGTCGTAGACGTTTCCGGACACAAAGCCGACATTGGGGGCACCCCGTTCGGTGGCCAGCGCGCGCGCCCGGGCGACGACGTCGTCGGAACGGTCCAGCCCGGTCACCTGCCCGGGTGCCACGAGCTCCGCGAGGTCCACGGTGATGCTTCCGGGGCCGCAGCCGACATCGAGCAGGCTCAGGCCGGAGCGCAGGTGCGGCACCAGATACGCGGCGGAATCCTCCGCCGTCCGGGTGGCGTGGGCGCCGACGACGCTGCGGTGATGGCCATGCGAATACGTGTCCTGGGGCATAGCAGGACGATACGCGGGACCGGGGGCACCTGCCCGTTTCCTGGTCACGGTGTGTCATACGCCTGAACCCGCGCTGGAATCAGCGGCCAGGCTCAGGCGGCCCGGCCGCACCGGGATTCGGTGGCCCCTTGTGCGCTGCCGGAACCGGTGTCTTTATAGAGACAGTGCCTTCATCCGAGATGGAACCAGAGTTGAGTCGGAGGCACTCAACTTTGTTGACAAAATAAGCGCATCCGGTAAAGTTGAGTCTAGAACGCTCAATATGCGCTACGGGTGGCCGCAGCGGCAGGTATCTCCGCGGAGAGCAGCCGCGCGGACCATCGATTTCCAAGGAAAGAGGAAGCAAATATGTCACGTGCAGTAGGTATCGACCTCGGAACCACCAACTCCGTTGTCTCCGTCCTCGAGGGTGGTGAACCCACCGTCATCGCCAACGCTGAAGGCGGCCGGACCACTCCGTCCGTTGTTGCTTTCGCCAAGTCCGGCGAGGTCCTGGTCGGCGAGATCGCCAAGCGCCAGGCCGTCAATAACATCGACCGCACCATCGCCTCGGTCAAGCGCCACATGGGCACCGACTGGAGCGTGGACATTGACGGCAAGAAGTACACCGCCCAGGAAATCTCTGCCCGCATCCTGCAGAAGCTGAAGGCCGACGCCGAGTCCTACCTGGGTGAGAAGGTCACCGACGCCGTCGTGACCGTCCCCGCCTACTTCAACGACGCCGAGCGCCAGGCCACCAAGGAAGCCGGCGAGATTGCCGGCCTGAACGTCCTGCGCATCGTCAACGAGCCGACCGCAGCCGCACTGGCCTACGGCCTGGACAAGGGCAAGGAAGACGAACTCATCCTGGTCTTCGACCTCGGCGGCGGCACCTTCGACGTCTCGCTGCTGGAAGTCGGCAAGGACGAGGACGACTTCTCCACCATCCAGGTCCGCGCCACGGCCGGCGACAACCGCCTCGGCGGCGACGACTGGGATCAGCGGATTGTTGACTACCTGCTGGCGCAGGCCAAGGCCAAGGGAGCGGATCTGTCCAAGGACAAGATCGCCCTCCAGCGTCTGAAGGAAGCAGCGGAGCAGGCCAAGAAGGAGCTCTCCTCGGCCACCTCCACCAACATCTCGCTGCAGTACCTGTCCGTGACCCCCGAGGGCCCGGTGCACCTGGACGAGCACCTCTCCCGCGCTAAGTTCCAGGACCTGACCAAGGACCTGCTGGACCGCACCAAGAAGCCGTTCAACGACGTCATCTCCGAAGCCGGCATCAAGGTCTCGGACATCGACCACATCATCCTCGTCGGCGGTTCCACCCGTATGCCTGCCGTCTCCGAGCTGGTCAAGGAACTGGCCGGTGGCCAGGAGCCGAACAAGGGCGTGAACCCGGACGAGGTTGTCGCCGTCGGCGCAGCCCTGCAGGCAGGCGTGCTGAAGGGCGAGCGCAAGGACGTGCTGCTGATCGACGTCACCCCGCTTTCCCTCGGCATTGAAACCAAGGGCGGCGTGATGACCAAGCTGATCGAGCGCAACACGGCCATCCCGACCAAGCGCAGCGAAACCTTCACCACGGCGGATGACAACCAGCCGTCGGTGGCCATCCAGGTCTTCCAGGGCGAGCGTGAGTTCACCCGGGATAACAAGCCGCTGGGCACCTTCGAACTGACCGGCATCGCTCCGGCTCCGCGCGGCGTTCCGCAGGTCGAGGTCACCTTCGACATCGACGCCAACGGCATCGTCCACGTGTCCGCCAAGGACAAGGGCACCGGCGCCGAGCAGTCCATGACCATCACGGGCGGCTCCTCGCTGTCCAAGGAGGACATCGACCGCATGGTCCGCGAAGCCGAAGACCACGCCGCGGAGGACAAGAAGCGCCGCGAGGCTGCCGACATCCGCAACTCCGCCGAGCAGCTGGCCTACTCGGTGGACAAGCTCCTTACGGACAACGATGACAAGCTGCCCGAGGACGTCAAGTCCGAGGTCAAGGGCGACGTCGACGCGTTGAAGAAGGCGCTGGAAGGCACCGAAAACGACGACGAGGTAAAGAGCGCTTTCGAGAAGCTGCAGGCCTCCCAGACGAAGCTTGGCGAAGCCATCTACTCGCAGGCCCAGGCCGCGGGTGACGCCGGTGCCGCCGGCTCCGCAGCGGGCGACGGCAGCACGGCCGACTCCGGC
This sequence comes from Arthrobacter sp., assembly GCF_031988865.1. Lineage (NCBI taxonomy): Bacteria > Bacillati > Actinomycetota > Actinomycetes > Micrococcales > Micrococcaceae > Arthrobacter > Arthrobacter sp. Next base: position 5,156 of record NZ_DALZXY010000107.1, on the reverse strand, counting down.
GCCGACGATGAAGACATCGTGGATGCCGAAGTTGTCGATGACGAGGAAAAGAAGTAATCATGGCCGCTAACGGCAACGGAAACCAGAACCCCGCCGGCCAGCCGGAGGAGAACGAGGAACCGCAGTCGCAGCAGGCAGGTACCTCCGCAGCGGGCGAACAGCCCGCGGCGGAGGGTGCTTCCTCCGCCGAGGGCGATGCCCTCTCCCAGGCCGAGGAAATCCTGAACAGTGCAGGCAGCGACGCGAAGGAGGACGCCGGCTCCGCCGAAGCGTTTGAACTTCGCAATGACCTGCTTCGCCTGCAGGCTGAGTACGTCAACTACCGCAAGCGGGTGGAGCGGGACCGCGACGTCGCCCGGGAAATGGCAGTGATCGGAATGCTCAATTCCCTCCTGCCCGTCCTGGATGACATCGAGGCCGCCCGCCAGCACGGGGACCTCGCCGAGGGGCCTTTCGCCTCGATCGCGGTGAAGCTGGAGAACACGCTCAAGGGCTACGGCATGGTCCGGATCGATGAGACCGGCGTGGAGTTCGATCCGAACATCCACGAAGCGCTGATCCAGCAGCAGAGCCCGGACGTCACGTCCGACACTGTTACGCAGATCCTGCGCACCGGATACAAGTCGAACGATCGGGTGCTGCGTGCGGCACAGGTGATCGTCTCCGTTCCGGAGCAGTAGCAGTTGATGCCCGGGACCGCCGCACGGCGGTCCCGGGCATCACCGGTGAACAGCCGGTTCCAGCGTTTTAGGGCAAGACACAGGAAGGGGACACCAATTGGCTAGTCAGGATTGGGTCGACAAGGATTTCTACAAGATTCTGGGTGTTCCCAAGGACGCTTCCGAAGCCGACATCAAGAAGTCGTACCGGAAGCTGGCCCGCAAATACCACCCGGACCAGAACCAGAATGATCCCTCGGCGGAGAAGATGTTCAAGGACGTCTCCGAGGCCTACTCGGTGCTTTCCGACGCCGAGGAGCGCCAGCAGTACGACGCCATCCGTGCCATGGGCAGCGGAGCCAGGTTCACCGCAGGCGGCGCCGGTGGCCCGGCCGGCGGAACGGGCGCAGGATTCGAGGACGTCTTCGGCGGCCTGTTTGGCCAGTCCGCCGGACGCAGCCGGCGCGGAACGTCGTACAACGCCGGCGGCAGTAACATTCCCCCGGAATTCGCCGACCTGTTCGGCGGCGGCGGCTTTGGCGGCGGCTTCGGCTCGGCCCCTCCGCAGAAGGGCGCGGACCGAACGGCCAGCACCACCATTTCTTTCGCGGGTTCGATCAACGGCACCGTGATCGGGCTGCGAGAACCCAGCGGCGAGGTAGTCGAGGTCCGGGTGCCCGCCGGGGTGAAGGACGGACAGAAGATCCGGGTCCGCGGCAAGGGCATGCCCGGGGCGGCCGGGAACGGAGACCTGATGGTCACCGTGCACGTCACCCCGCACGACTTCTTTGTCCGGGACGGCAACAACATCCGGATCCATGTGCCGGTGACCTTCCCCGAAGCCGCACTGGGCGCCACGATCGAGGTTCCGACGCTGACCGCCGACCGGGTCAAACTGAAGGTCCCGGCCGGTACCCCGTCCGGGCGCACGCTGCGCGTCAAGGGCCGCGGCGTCCATACCTCCAAGGGCAACGGGGACCTGCTGGTGACAATCGACGTCGCAGTTCCTTCCCACCTGAGCAAGGATGCGAAGGAAGCGGTCGAGGCCTTCGCCGAAGCAACCAAGGGCGAAGACCCGCGCGCCGGGCTGGCGGCCAAGGCGCGGCTGTAGCCCTGCCCGGCAACGGAGCGGACCGCAGCTAGTATGACAAGCACGCAAACCAGCAAGTAGCGAGGGAGAGTGAGAGAAATCGGGATCGACACCAACGCACCCATCTTCGTGATCTCCGTTGCCGCTGAACTTGCGGACATGCATCCGCAGACCCTGAGGCAGTACGACCGGCTCGGGATCGTTAGCCCGAGCCGTGCGCCGGGGCGTTCCCGGCGGTACTCGCAGCGGGACATCGAGATGCTGCGGGAGGTCCAGCGCCTCTCCCAGGAAGGCGTTTCACTCGAAGGCATCAAGCGGATCATGGAGCTGCAGAAGCAGGTGTCCGGGCTGCGCGCACGCGTTGATGAACTTTCCGCCGAACTTGACCAGATCCAGCAGCGAAGCAGTGACATGGGGCGGATCTTCGCCGCCGG
>NZ_DALZXY010000107.1:0-2963 GCF_031988865.1 Arthrobacter sp. | reverse complement strand
GGCCAGCGCCCGCCGGCCTCCCGGCAGACCAGCCGGCCGCTTGGCCTTGCTGCCCTGGCTGCGCGGACGCACCGGGTCATGGCCCTGCCAGCCGGGCCCAGCAGCTCAACCGACCGTGCCCTCGGCTACCAGAGTGAACACGGCGAATTCTTCGGTTCCCGCTAGGTCCCCGGGACTACTAGCGGAAACGGCGTCCCTGATCCCTGCGGTTGGCCCAGATCGCCCCGGCGGCGAGCACCGCAGTCCATGCCAGGAAGCAGATGACCGCCGACGCTTCAAACGGTTCACCGGAGAGCGCTGACACTGACAGGTCACGGGCCGCCCGTGAAGGCAGGAACCGGGAGAAGAGGTCCAAGCCGGGAGCGAAGATTGCCGGCGGCAGCATCATTCCGCCGGCAAAGGCCAGCGGAAAGAAGACCACCTGGGTCACCGCAATCGCGACTTTGGACGTGCACAGGTAGCCGATCAGCAGGCCCAGGAACAGGAACGGCAGTCCACACAGCAGCCACACGGCCACTGCCAGCGGCACCCGCCACCACGGCAGGGTCCCGTCCAGGTACAGGTCCATTCCGGCAGTGGTCAGGGCACCCACCACCAGGACCGGCACCAGGGCAAAGAACGCGAACATCATGGCAGTCAGGGCGCGGGCGACAGTCGCCGGAACCTCGCCGGCGGGCAGTGTCCGCACATAGCTGCTCCACGGATTGGCCCGCTCTTCCGCCACCCCGATTCCGTAGTTGAACAGGAACGCGCTCATCACTCCGAACACGGCCAGCTGCGCGATTGCCGTCAGCGAGGCCAGCGGGTTTGAGGTCACCGCTGTCTGCGGGAGCACGAAGAACACCAGCGCCAAGGTAGGGAAGATGGTGGAGGACAGCACTGCCACCGGAATCCGCAGCTGTTCCAGGACCTGGGCCCGGGTGTGGGTGCGAATCAGGTGCAGCTGCGATTTTGTCTCCAGCGGGCGTGCCGTTGCGGTGGTGCTGCTCATCGGACTGCTCTCCGTTCAGGGGCAGGAGTGGACTCTCCGGCGTGGGTGAGTGAAAGAAAGGCTTCCTCGAGGCTTGCGGCGTGCACTTCCAGGCCGCTGAACCCCACGTTTCCGCCGACGAGCAGGCGCACCGTTTCATCGGCGTCGTGCGTAAGGATCGTGGTGGTGCCGGCGGCAGAGACGGACACTGAAAAGGTCCCGGGCATCGTCTCGAAGGACGATGCCGGCAGCCCGGTGTGGAAGGAAACTCTGGAGACGCTGACCCGTCCGCGGATCTCGTCGACGTTGCCGTCCGCGACCACGGAGCCCTCGTTGATCACGACGACGCGGCTGGCCAGGGTCTGGATCTCCTCCAGATAATGGCTGGTAATGAGGAGCGTCCCGCCGCCGGCCCGGTAATCTTCCAGACGCTCCCAGAGGTTCTCCCGCGCCTCGACGTCCAGGCCCGTTGTCGGCTCGTCCAGGATCACAAGCCGGGGACGCCCCACGAGCGCCAGCGCCACCAGCAGGCGCCGCTGCTGCCCACCGGAGAGTCCGCCGCACTGCTTGCCGGCGGCCTGCCCCAGGCCGAAGCCGTCCAGCAGCTCAGCCGTCGGGACCGGATCGGCGTAGTGCGCGGCCACGAAATCCACGGTTTCCCGAACCCGCAGGGTTGCCGGAACGGAGGTCGCCTGCGGTGTGGTTCCCAGCTCCCGCCGGGCCAGCGGATTGCGTGGATTCTGGCCGAAGAGTTCGACCGTCCCGGAATCGGGCTGCCGCAGTCCGCTCAAGAGGTTAAGCAGAGTGGACTTGCCGGCTCCGTTAGGTCCGAGGAGTCCCACGGTTTCTCCCGCACCGACGGCAAAACTCACTGCGTCCAGTGCTTTGGTGCCGCCGTAGCTTTTGCTCACGGAGTGGACCGCAGCCAAGGTACCGGCCGCTGTCTTCGGACCGCCGCGGGGGCTGGGGATGCTCATGTCTAGATTCTCCTTGCGCTGATGCCGGTGGCCGGCAGGTTAGGAAAGGCCGGAAAGCAGGTCCTTCAGGTTGCGGCGGTAGCGTGCGTACGCCGCTTTGCCTTCGGGGGTGATGCCGACGTAGGTGGCGGGCGTGCGGCCCTCGATGGTCTTGGTGACTTCCACGTAGCCAGCCGTCTCTAGCTTCCGGAGGTGGGTGGAGAGGTTGCCCGCAGTCATTTCGAGCAGCTTCTGCAGTTTGGTGAAGGCAATCCGGTTGTTCTCACCGACCTCGTTGAGCGTGGTCAGGGTGCGCAGCCGGGATTCGGCATGGATTACGGGGTCGAGTTCAGGCATCGGCTGCTGCCGTTCGGCGCCGGCGGGTGCGCAGGTACTCCACCAGTGCTCCCAGCAGCAGCCCGGGGGAGCCTAGGAAAAGGAACACTGCCAGGAAGTGATCCGGTCCGGACATGAGGCCAATGAGTGTTACCACGAGCAGCCAGACCCCCAGGTAGGACTGTGCCCGGTCGTTGAAGGTGGTTCCGCCCGTGATGTAGAGCAGGCCAACGATGAGCACGGCAATCGAGTTGACGAGCATGCCGCGCAGCCAGAAGTCCTCGATTAGCCTGCCAATGATGCTGCTGATGATGCCCATCACGGTGAACCCCAGGGCCCAGGCCGCTCCGTACATTCCGCCTTGGAAGGCAGACTGCCCGCGAATGCCCTTGGAGCTCCGGGCAAAAATCATGATGGTGCTGACGGTGGCTGTTGCCAGGGCGACACCGAGGATGACCAATGCTGTTTCCGGTGCCAGGGGCGAGCCCTTCTGGCTGGCCCAGAGAGCGCCATAGCCGACGACCCAGGTTAGGCCCCAGATGAGATAGGCCTGGGGAGTGTTGCCACCCAGGTTCCGGCGGGCGGCCCGCTCCGCATCCTGGACCACGGCGAGAGCGGCCCTCAGGTCCAGTGCGGGGTCGGTCCCGGGGCCCAGTGGCTGGGCGGGACCTTGTGCAACGGCGCGGGCGGGACCTTGTGGC
>NZ_DALZXY010000106.1:0-9664 GCF_031988865.1 Arthrobacter sp. | reverse complement strand
ACCCACCCCGGCCCCCCGCCACTCCCAGCACTACGTTGCGGTAACCCGTTCAATAGCCAGCACCGTGACATTGACCGAACCAGCGGTGATGCCGGTAGCGCGAAGGGCAAGAGCAATCCGCTCCCGGACCTGGGCAGCAACTTCCTGAGCGTTAAAAGCGGCATCGGTGGCCAAGTCCACTTCGATCGACGCAGTCCCGTCCTTGATTGTCGCCACGACGCCGTCACGCAGGTCCGGCGCACCAGGGGCCCCGGGAGACCTGGCTGCCCATCCCGCCGTCGTGCGCCAGGACCGGGCGGCCCTGGTGCCCAGCCTGGCCAGCCGATGGCTGCGGGCAGTCTCCAGACGCAGCACCCCAGGGGTCTCACGCGCTGCGCGTGCGGCGACCCCGGCAACCAGGCCGCTGTTTACAAGCTGGCCCCGGAGCGGTTTTTCCGGCATCGCCGTTCCACCTTCCGATTTCCGGTGGCGCATTCCCCGCAGGCCGTCCGCCCGGCGCAGGTCTCAGTTGCGGCCGGCGGCGGATGCCACCGGTCCTGCCAATATGCCACCGGCGCGGACACGGCGGAACCAGCTCCGCCTAACGGGAGTCCAACGGGAATCTATGGGGTCAAAGGCACGAATACTTCAGGGCAGGCGTGACGATTCGGTTGCAGGCCGTCTTAATGGAAGAAGGCGATCCGGCCCGGATCCCCATCCAGCAGGAGATGAGAATCATGGCAGAAACCGCCAGGAACCCTGGACAGGCCTCAACCCCAACCGCTCCGGCGGTATCCGGCAACGTTGTGGGCAGCGACAGCGAGATCGAGGAGCAGCGGCGTTCGGGACCGCTCCATACGCCCCGGGGCGATACAACCATCGAAGAAACCGTGGTGCAGAAACTGGCCGGCATGGCCACCCGGGAAGTCCCCGGTGTTTATGCCATGGGAAACGCGGCACGGCGGGCGTTCAGCGCCGTCACGGACCGGATCCCCGGCTCACAGACCAACGTCAGCCATGGCGTCACCGTGGAAAAGGGCGAACGCCAGGCGGCGATCGACGTGAGCATCGTCGTCGAATACGGCTTCTCCATCGTGGAAGTCAGCCAGGGCATCCGCCGGAACGTCATCCGCTCGGTGGAGAACGCGACCGGCCTGGAAGTCCTGGAAGTGAACGTCAATGTCACCGATGTGCAGCTGCCCGGCGACTCCAAGGACGAGGGAGACGACGGCTCCAAGCCGCCCTCGAACCGCTTGGAATAGCGGATCTCCGTTCCGGCAAGCCCGGGACGGACACAAACTAGCGAACTAAGGAGAACACCATGTCTGCAACAAGATGGTGTCTGGCAGTTGGTCTGGTTCTGGGAATCGTGTTGGCCTTTGGCGGGTGGTTCGCCTTCCTGATCACCCTCCTCTTCGGCTTGATCGGCCTGCTTGTGGGCTTGACCGCTGACGGCAAGCTCGACATGGCCGGATTGTTTGGCCGGGCCTCCAGCCGATGACCACCTCGCAGGTCCCCACCACACGACGGACCCGCCGTGACATCGCCAACCGGGGCAGCACCTCCATGTCCAAAAAAGTGCTGGAGAAAATCACCAGCCAGGTCGCGCAGGATGAGACCCAGGCCGGCGGGACTTCCGGCGGTTTCCTGGGGATCGGCTCCCGGGCGGACTTCAGCGCACGTCCGGACGCCGACGTCGAACTGGCCGGAAACATCGCCAGCCTCAAGGTGACGGTGGGCCTTCCTTACCCGCTGCCGCTCCGCCGGGCCACCGACCAGCTGCGCCAGCGCATCGCCGAGCGGGTCACTGACTTGACCGGCGTCCAGGTGCGGCAGGTCGACATCACCATCGCCTGGCTGAAGCCGAAAGCGCTCACCTCGGGACGAAGGCAGCTGCTGTGAGCCGGCCGGGTGCACCTCCGGTGGTGCTGCGCCGGCGCCCGAGCAGGTCAGTGCCGGCAACCATCTGCGCCGCGGTGCTCCTTGCCCTGGGCATTGCGCTGGTCTGGTCAGGGCTGCTCCGGCTGACCGCTGGCTCTTGGCCGGACGCCTTCACTGCTCCACTCCGCTGGCTGGCCGAAACGAGCTGGGATGACCCGGCCGTCTGGACCATCGGAGCGGCGGTGGCTGCCGCCGGGCTGATCCTGCTCCTCGCCGGCCTCCTGCCCGGCCGATATCACGACGTGGAAGTCCAGCTGCCACCAGCGGACAAGCCGGATGCCGAGCATGCCGTGGAGGGCGACGCCGGTGTGGTGATGTCCCGCCGGGCCCTGGCCCAGCTTGCGGCCGCGACCTGTGAACACATCGACGGCGTGTCTTCCGCTTCCGCGACGGCAACGGACCGGGAAGTGCGGGTCGTTGTGGATACGGCCCTGCACGATACCCGCGATCTGAACCACTGGGTCGGCGACGGCGTGCGGTCCCGGCTTGCTGCTTCGGGTCTGGCTCCGGTCCCGCGCGTCAAGGTTTACATCCGCTCCCGGGACTGACCCGGGGCCTGCCAGGAACGGAAAGGATGCGCCATGCGACACCATGCAGGGGCGATGAACCGGACGTGGCTGATCATCATTGGTGTGCTGCTCTTGGCAGCCGGGATTTGCTCGCTGCTGATTTCCTCGGGATTCCTCGTTCAAACATTCGGCGACGCGATACCTGATGCCGGCACACCCGTGCTGACGGAAGATCCCCAGACTCTGCTGGCACCGGACTGGGTGGCGCCGGCGGTCCTGATCAGCGGGCTGATCCTGGGGATCCTGGGCCTGTGGTGGATTCTCGCCGAAGTCCCCCGCAGGCGCGGCGCAGCGGGATACCGGCTGCAGGAAGATCCCGCACGGGGTATCACCCGGTGTGACCCTGGGGTCCTCGCCGCCGCCGTGGAATACGACACCAACCGCATGCCCGGGGTAGTGGGATCCTCGGCGCTGCTTCGCGGCACGGCCGGAGCCCCCGACCTTGCCCTGCGGGTGACGGTCAACGAGCGCTCGGACATCCAGGAGTCGCTGCGCCGGATCCGCTCGGAGGTCCTGCCGAACCTCAGCCTCGCGCTGGAAGCGCCGCTGCACACGGTCGGCATCGCACTGGAGGTCAGTTCCAAGCCGGCTCAGCTGGGCAGCACCGTCGAATCGACGGGAACAGTGGTCTACTAAGGCGGCGGGCGAGTTCAAATCGTTATCCCCGCACAGGCCTTGATTCGTCCGGTTCCGGTGTCGCGTGCGGGAGGTACGCGGTAGCGTGGCCGGGACTTCGGCCAACCTGCTCATGAACGGTTCCCATGACGATGGTGCAGCATTACAAGGAAGCACTACCCGCGAACGACTATCCGATCTGTGTCACCTGCGGCACGCAGTACTCCGAACCGCGCCCCTCCTGTCCGGTGTGCCTGGACGAGCGGCAGTACGTCCCGCTCTCCGGCCAGGCCTGGACCACGCTCTCCCGGCTCCGCTCCGGTTCCCGGCGTGCCAGTGTGCACCCGGAAGGCCCCGGAGTGGTCGGCATCGGGTGTGAACCGAAGTTCGCCATTGGGCAGCGGGCGCTGCTGGTCAAGGCAGCGGACGGCAACGTGCTGTGGGACTGTGTGCCCTACCTCGACGAGGAACTCATCGACATCGTCAACGCTGAGGGCGGGCTCTCCGCGATCGCCATCAGCCATCCGCATTACTACGCGACCATGGTGGACTGGGCACGGGAATTCGAGGTCCCGGTCTATCTGCATGTCGCCGACCGGCAATGGGTGGGACGCACTGATCCGGTGCTGCAGTTCTGGGACGGGGATCGCCTGGAGCTGGCATCGGGGCTGGTGCTGTACCGCCCGGGAATCCATTTCCCGGGCGGCACGGTGATGCACTGGGACGACGATCCGGACGGGCTGGGCGCACTCTTCAGCGGGGACATCATCCAAGTCATCCCGGACTTCAGCCACGTGGCCTTTATGTACAGCTATCCCAATCTGATCCCGGAACGTCCCGACGTCGTGGAGGCCGCCGCCGAGCTGCTGGCGCCACTGGCATACGAACGGCTGTACGGCGCCTGGTGGGATTTCATCCTGCCGCGGGCCGCGGACCGGATTGTCCAGGATTCAGCTACCCGGTACCTGAAGTTCACCCGCGGCTGACGGCGCTGGCTGCTTCCCGTTCTTCGGCTGCCATGGCCTTGTACTCGGCAACCCGGGCCTGGTGCAGCGGCGTGCGGCGCAGCACTGCATAAGCGCCGCCCAGCAGGGCAAACCAGATCGGGGTGACAAGCAGTGCCGTGAGGGTGTCCGGCTGCGTGGTCAGTGCCCAAAGGATAAAGACGAAGAAGGCCAGCACCACATAAACCATGATCCGACCGCCGGGGAGCTTGAACTTCGACTCTTCGTGCAGGTGCGGACGCCGCCGCCGGTAGGCGAGGTAGCTGAACAGGATGATCGACCAGACGAACATAAAGCACAGTGCCGAAATGGTGGTCACCAGCGTGAACGCCGCGCTCACCGACTCACCGGCATAGAGCAGGACGACGCCGGCGAGGAGGAAGGTGCAGGAGAAGAACAGGGCGTTCTGCGGGACCTTGCGGCGGGACAGGCGGCCGAACGGGCCGGGGGCATCGCCGTCGCGCGCCAGGCCGTAGACCATGCGCGAAGTGGAATAGATGCCGGAATTCGCCGACGACGCCGCGGAGGTCAGCACCACAAAGTTGACGATGGCGGCAGCCGTGCCAAGCCCGGCGAGCGTAAACATGCCCACGAACGGGCTCTCGTCCGCGCTGAATTCCGTCCACGGGATCACCGACATCAGGATCACCAGCGCGCCTACGTAGAACAGCATGATGCGCAGCGGAATCGAGTTGATCGCCTTGGGCAGGTTCTTGGTGGGGTCCTTGGTTTCGGCCGCGGCGGTACCGACCAGTTCGATGCCGACGAAAGCGAACACGGCGATCTGGAACCCGGCGACGAAGCCCATGGGGCCGGTGGGGAAGAACCCGCCGTTTTCCCAGAGGTTGCTGAAGCTGGCTTCCTCGCCAGGTCCGGACTGGAACTTGGTCAGGATCATGACCAGGCCCACCACGATCAGCGTCAGGATGGCCACGATCTTGATCAGGGCGAACCAGAACTCGGTTTCACCAAAGGCCTTCACGGTGGGGAGGTTCAGTGCGAGCAGGAGGACTATGCAGGCGAGGGCCGGAATCCAGAGCGGCGCGCTGGCCCACCAGAAGGTGACGTAGTGGGCGATCGCCACAACGTCGGCGATGCCGGTGACTACCCAGCAGAACCAGTAGGTCCAGCCGGTGAAGAACCCGGCCCACGGGCCCAGCAGGTCCCCGGCGAAGTCGCTGAAGGACTTGTACTTCAGGTTGGAGAGCAGCAGCTCACCCATGGCCCGCATCACGAAGTACAGCATGAAGCCGATGATCATGTAGACGAAGATGACCGACGGGCCGGCGACGGAGATGGTCTTGCCGGAGCCCATGAAGAGGCCGGTGCCGATGGCCCCGCCGATCGCCAGGAGCTGGATGTGGCGGCTGGACAGCGAACGTGAGAGGTCCGGTTCCGTGGAACTGGAAACCGCTGGAGAGGTGGTCGAGCTGGGCGGGCGGGTGGAGCTACCTGGCATGGAGTTCTTTCTCGTAGGCACCAAATCGCAGGCGCCGCCGCCAAGACATGCTGCTGTCATCGAAAGTCCAATGAAGCCTCATGAGATGCGGCGTGACCGCCGACCATTTCAGTGTCGGCAGTGGCCGCGGTCATGTCAATTTGGGGGACCGGGCACTCCGAGCGTATTAAGGCACGGGCGGGGGCCCGGGAAGGGAGTTGTGTCATACCTTGAAGGCTCCGGTGCGCCCGACTAGAGTCGGTTACGCAGTTACAACCGAATATGCCTTTATCAGCCGTGGCGGGAGAGTCCTGCAGCAGCACGCACTACCGAAGCCGCAGGCGCCGTAGGAGCAAACCCTCCCCGGGAATCTCTCAGGCCCCTGTACCGCCACAGCGAGGCAACTCTGGAAAGCAGGGGCCGGACCTTTCCGGTTCCTCACCGACGGTGCAAGCGGATCACACCCGCGGAATCTCTCAGGTCCAATACAGAGCGGGGAGGAGCCAAGCGTCTCATCGGCGTACCCTCGCCCGCCTTTTGGAGCCTCCTATGACATCAGTCCCGTCCACCGCAGCTTTTGTCGACCGCCACATCGGTGCGCGCTCGGCAGAAACCGACGCCATGCTCAAGGCCGTTGGCTACGACACCCTCGACAACCTGGTGGATACGGCCGTTCCCGCGGCGATCCGGCAGGCCTCGCCGCTGGTGCTCGCCCAGGCCCAGAGCGAGCAGGAAACCCTCGCCGCCCTGCGCCGGTTGGCAGCAAAGAACAAGACCGCCGTGCAGATGATCGGCCAGGGCTACTTCGACACCCACACGCCGCCGGTGATCCTGCGCAACGTCGTGGAGAATCCCGCCTGGTACACCGCGTACACCCCGTACCAGCCCGAAATTTCCCAGGGCCGGCTCGAAGCCCTGCTGAACTTCCAGACCATGGTCCAGGACCTCACCGCCCTGCCCGTCGCCAACGCTTCCCTGCTCGACGAAGCCACGGCCGTCGCTGAAGCGGTGCTGCTGATGCGCCGCTCCAACAAGGCCAAGTCCGAGGGCAAGATCGTCCTCGATTCCGACGCGCTTCCGCAGACCATCGCGATCGTCCGTGGCCGGGCCATCGCCCTGGGGTTCGAGGTTGAGGTCGCTGACCTCACCACCGGCCTGCCCGACGGCGAGATCACCGGCGTCGTCCTCCAGCAGCCCGGCGCGTCCGGCGCCGTCCGCGACCAGTCCGCGCTGATCGCCGAAGCCAAGGAACGCGGCGCGCTGGTTACCGTGGCAGCTGACCTTTTGGCCCTGACCCTGATCACCCCTCCCGGCGAGCAGGGAGCTGACATCGCCGTCGGCTCCGTGCAGCGCTTTGGTGTTCCGCTCTTCTTCGGCGGCCCGCACGCCGCGTACATGGCCGTGCGCAAGGGCCTGGAGCGCTCGCTGCCCGGCCGCCTGGTTGGCGTCTCCAAGGACTCTGCCGGCACCCCCGCCTACCGGCTGGCACTGCAGACCCGCGAACAGCACATCCGCCGTGAAAAGGCGACGTCGAACATCTGCACCGCCCAGGCGCTGCTGGCGATCGTGGCGTCCATGTACGCCGTCTACCACGGTCCTGAAGGGCTGAAAGCAATTGCGCTGCGCGTCCACGGACACGCCCGCTCGCTGGCTTCCGCGCTGCAGGGCGCCGGGGTCGAACTGGTCTCCGACGTTTTCTTCGACACCGTCACCGCCCGGGTCCCCGGGCGCGCCGCCGACATCGTTGCCGCCGCTGAGTCCAAGGGCATCAACCTGCGCCTCGTCGACGCGGACACGGTGGGTGTCTCCGCTGACGAGACCACCACGGACGCCGTGATTGCCGACGTCGCCGCTGCCTTCGGTGCCTCCCCGTCTGATGCGTCCGGGTTTGACCTGCCGTCTGACCTGCTGCGCACCTCGGAGTTCATGACCCATCCGGTCTTCTCCTCCTACCGCTCCGAAACCCAGATGCTGCGCTACCTGCGCCGCCTCTCGGACCGGGACCTGGCCCTGGACCGGACCATGATTCCGCTGGGTTCCTGCACCATGAAGCTGAACGCCACGGCCGAGATGCAGGCCATGACCTGGCCCGAATTCGCCTCGATCCACCCGTTCGCCCCGGATTCCCAGACCGAGGGCTGGCGTGAACTGATCTCCGATCTGGAAGCCCAGCTGGCCACGATCACCGGTTATGACCAGGTGTCCATCCAGCCCAACGCCGGCTCCCAGGGTGAGCTGGCAGGCCTGCTGGCGATCCGCGGCTACCATCACTCCCGCGGCGAGGCGCAGCGCAACATCTGCCTGATCCCTGCCTCCGCGCACGGCACCAATGCCGCGTCCGCGGTGCTGGCCGGCATGAAGGTGGTTGTGGTCGGGACCGCCGGTGACGGCGCGATCGATCACGCGGACCTGCGTGCCAAGATCGATGCGCACCGCGAGAACCTCGCTGCGATCATGATCACCTACCCCTCCACCCATGGTGTGTACGACGACGACGTCCGCGACGTCTGCGACGCGGTGCACGAGGCCGGCGGCCAGGTCTACATCGACGGCGCCAACCTCAACGCCCTCGTCGGCCTGGCCCAGCCGGGCGAATTCGGCGGCGATGTCTCCCACCTGAACCTGCACAAGACCTTCTGCATCCCGCACGGCGGCGGCGGTCCCGGCGTCGGGCCCGTGGCAGCCAAGGCACACCTGGCACCGTTTATGCCCGGTAACGCCGCAGCCTGGGACGGCGGCGAGGACATCCCGATCTCGGCCTCCCGTTTCGGCTCGGCCGGTGTCCTGCCGATCTCCTGGGCTTACGTCCGTCTGATGGGCGGCGACGGCCTGACCTCCGCCACCAAGAGCGCCCTGCTGGCGGCCAACTACGTGGCAGCCCGGCTCAACGACTACTTCCCGGTGCTCTACACCGGCAAGGGCGGCCTGGTGGCGCACGAGTGCATCCTGGACCTGCGCGAACTGACCGCCAAGACCGGCGTCACCGCTGAGGACGTCGCCAAGCGCCTGGTGGACTACGGCTTCCACGCGCCGACGCTTTCCTTCCCTGTGGCCGGAACCCTGATGGTCGAACCCACCGAGTCCGAGGACCAGGGCGAGATCGACCGGTTCATCGACGCGATGATCGCCATCCGCGCCGAGATCGACCAGGTGGCTGCCGGCGACTTCCCGGTCGAGGACAGCCCGCTGCGCCACGCCCCGCACACAGCCGCCGTCGCGGCCGGCAACGAGTGGGACCGCCCCTACCCGCGCGAACAGGCTGCCTTCCCGCTGCGCGGCCAGCGCATGGACAAGTATTTCCCGCCCGTGGGCCGCATTGACGGCGCAGCTGGGGACCGCAACCTGATCTGCTCCTGCCCGCCGATCGAAGACTTCGAGAACTAGGGGATATCCAGATGACCGAGCATTACACCGCGCTTTACGAAGAGCACAAACGCCTGGGCGCTTCCTTCACCGACTTCGGCGGCTGGCAGATGCCGCTGAAGTACAGTTCCGAACTTGCTGAGCACCACGCCGTCCGCAAGACCGCCGGATTGTTCGACCTCTCCCACATGGGCGAAGTCCGGGTCACCGGACCGCAGTCCGGCGCATTCCTGGACTACGCGCTCACCGGCAAGCTCTCCGCTATGACCGTGGGCCGTGCCAAGTACTCGCTGATCACGAATGCCGGTGGCGGAATCATCGATGACCTGATCAGCTACCGGCTGGCGGACGACGAGTACCTGGTGGTGCCCAACGCCGGGAACGCCGCCGTCGTGGCCGCTGAACTGGCCACCCGCGCCGAGGGCTTCGACGTCACGGTCCAGGACGAAACAGCGGCCACCTCGCTGGTAGCCGTGCAGGGTCCTGAGGCCGAAGCGATCCTGCTGGACCTGGTGCCGGCCGGGCAGCAGGAGCTCGTCACGGGCATGAAGTACTACGCCGCCGCCGCGGTTCCCCTGCAGTTCGGTGAAGTGACCGGCAGCTACCTGGTTGCCCGTACCGGCTACACCGGTGAGGACGGCTTCGAGATCTACGTGTCCAACGACGCCGCCCCCGCCCTGTGGCAGGCGCTGCTCGCCGCCGGCGCGGACCGCGGGCTGGTCCCTGCCGGCCTGGCCTGCCGCGACTCGCTGCGG
>NZ_DALZXY010000105.1:0-9865 GCF_031988865.1 Arthrobacter sp. | reverse complement strand
GAGCTCGGATGGCTCCAGCCCAGCGGGGCAAGCGGGGCAGGGCGATCGGCAGGTTGCGTCCGGGGGAGCGCACATGCGGGCCCAAGGATGCCAGGTAGCCATAGCCGATGAAGGCGAAGTAAAGCAGGGCGGCGGATTCCAGAGTGCCGGCGAGCCCCGGCTCAGGCAGCGTGGCCAGCTTCGCCGTTCCGGGTGGCGGGTCGGAATTGAAGGCCGCCACCGCCACGAAGGCCAGCACCGCGATCACAAAAGCGACAATGAACCTGGACACCCAGTCGCTGCGGCTCGCACCAAAGATGTTCAGCACAGCGGTCAGGACGACGGCCGCTACTGCAACCGGAATGGCGAAGTCAGGCAGCAGATAGGTACCTACCATCAGGGCTGCGACGGCGGACGCCGCCAGCCGGGAGCACAGGAAAACCCATCCAGTGACGAACCCCGCCGTAGGGCCAAGGATCAGGCGGGCCGCACGGGTGCCGCCGTCGTCGTAGTTGGCATGCCCCGCGTCCAAGGCGGCACTGACCTGGAAAATCGACATTCCGCAGGCATAGGCGATGACTGCAGCGATGAGCAGGGGCACCGCCAGCCCTCCGCCGGCCGCGGCCACGGCGGCGGGGAAAACCACAAACACGCCCGCTCCCACAATGGAACCGATACCAGCTGTCGTCGCGTCGAAACCGCCCAGCGGGCGCTTGAGGGCAGCGTTGCCGGACACTCATCCTCCGATCAATCTGCACTTGGCCGGGAACAGAATGGATCACCGGTAAACTCGAAGAAGATCTCCACTCACAATGGGCGGGAACAGGTGTTTCCGCAAGTAATCAAAGTTGAAAGGACTGCTGTGCTGCGCACACATGCCCTTGGTTCCCTGAGGGCCGAGCATATTGGACAGACCGTTACCCTTGCAGGCTGGGTGGCCCGCCGCCGGGACCACGGAGGCGTTGCCTTCCTCGACCTGCGTGATGCCTCCGGTGTCGCCCAGGTGGTCGTCCGGGAAGAGGACGTCTTCCACGGCCTGCGCAACGAGTACGTCCTGCAGATCACCGGCAAGGTTGAACGCCGCCCCGAAGGCAACGAGAACCCGGCGCTGGCCACCGGCGAGGTCGAGGTCATCGCCGACGAGGTTGTTATCCTCAACACCTCCGATCCGCTGCCCTTCCAGATCGACGAGCACGTCGAAGTCGGCGAGGAAGCCCGCCTGAAGCACCGCTACCTGGACCTGCGCCGCCCGGCTCCGTCCGCGGCACTGCGCCTGCGCTCCGAAGCCAACCGTGTGGCCCGCGAGCTGCTGCACGGCGAAGGCTTCGTCGAAATCGAAACCCCGACCCTGACCCGCTCCACCCCCGAAGGCGCCCGCGACTTCGTGGTGCCGGCCCGCCTGGCACCGGGTTCCTGGTACGCCCTGCCGCAGTCGCCGCAGCTCTTCAAGCAGCTGCTCCAGGTCGGCGGGTTCGAGAAGTACTACCAGATTGCCCGCTGCTACCGCGACGAGGATTTCCGCGCCGACCGCCAGCCGGAGTTCACGCAGCTGGACATCGAAGCCAGCTTCGTCGAAGAGAACGACATCATCGCCCTGGGCGAGGAGATCGTGAAGGCTCTCTGGAAGCTGATCGGCGTCGAAATTGAAACCCCGATCCGCCGCATGACCTACGCCGATGCCATGGCCCGCTACGGCTCGGACAAGCCGGACCTGCGCTTCGGCCAGGAACTGACCGAACTGACCGAGTTCTTCAAGGACACCACCTTCCGCGTGTTCCAGGCTCCGTACGTCGGCGCCGTCGTGATGCCGGGCGGTGCCTCCCAGGCCCGCCGCACCCTCGATGCCTGGCAGGAATGGGCCAAGCAGCGCGGCGCCAAGGGCCTGGCCTATGTGCTGGTCCAGGAGGACGGTACGCTGACCGGTCCGGTCGCCAAGAACCTCACCGACTTTGAGCGCGAGAACCTCGCCGAGAAGGTTGGCGCCAAGCCCGGCGACTGCATCTTCTTCGCCGCGGGCCAGACCTCCGAAGCACGTGCCCTGCTCGGCGCAGCCCGCGTCGAAATCGGCCACCGCACCGGCCTGATCGATCCCAAGGACTGGGCTTTCGTCTGGATCGTCGACGCGCCGATGTTCGAGCCCGCTGCCGCAGCCGTCGCTGCCGGCGACGTTGCTGCCGGTGAAGGCGAATGGACCGCGGTGCACCACGCGTTCACCTCGCCGAAGCCCGAGTTCATGGATACCTTCGACACCGATCCCGGCTCCGCCGTGGCCTATGCCTACGACATTGTCTGCAACGGCAACGAAATCGGCGGCGGCTCCATCCGTATCCACCAGCGCGACGTGCAGGAACGTGTCTTCAAGGTGATGGGCATCTCCGAAGAGACCGCGCAGGAGCAGTTCGGCTTCCTGCTCGAAGGTTTCAAGTACGGCGCGCCGCCGCACGGCGGCATTGCCTTCGGCTGGGACCGTGTGGTGGCCCTGCTGGCCGGCGCCGACTCGATCCGCGACGTCATCGCCTTCCCGAAGTCCGGCGGCGGCTACGATCCGCTGACCTCCGCTCCGGCGCCGATCAGCGCGCAGCAGCGCAAGGAAGCCGGCGTGGACTTCAAGCCGGAGAAGAAGCAGGACAAGCAGGACGAAACTCCCGCAGCTCAGTAGTTTCCCGGGAAAAGCCCGGCCGCCCATGGGCGGCCGGGCTTTTTGCTGCCTGCTCCGGGGGACGGGCTCCGGACCGAAATTCGTGCGTTAGTGCGAATTCAGAAACGAGAATGATTTCGGTGTCGGAAAAATGAAGCATGCTTGTGATTGACCGGCAGAATTAGTTTGGGAATTTTGTGCCCATTTTGCGCTACCGCTATTCCGGCTGGAGATTGCCACTCATAGGGTTTTTAAGGCGATTAGTTTCTGCCCGCACCCGACTATCAGTCACATCGTCGATTTACCGCGGGCCGACGAGGAAACACGAATGCAGCGCAAAAGTCTCACACCCCCACTGTTATCCCGGCTGACCACGGCAACCGTCGGAACGGCCCTGGTCCTCGGACTCACCGGTTTCTCGACGGCAGTCCCCACAACCAACGACGCCGGCAACGGCACCGAGACGCTGGCTGGGGAGCCTGCGTCCGCCGTCGTTCCCCTTGACCTTGCCGGATTCTATGACACCACCGCGGCGGGGACGGAGCGCCAGCTCCGCAATGACCTCACAGGGGGTCTTGCAGGCCAGGTGCAGTTTGCCCAGAGCCATACAATCAATGCGGCCGGAAATGCCGCGGCAAAGATGCCTTCGCTGGTGGCAGACCGGGCGGCGCTGCTCCTTTTCTCGCCCCATTCAGGCGCCTCGGGAGTAAGCGTAGCGGCCACCATTAACGGGGTTCCCCAGGGGACGCTCCAACTGGCCCCGCCGTCGGATATTCCCCGCTCCGATATGGACATCACTAACAACCGGGCCGACGTCGCTTATTCCTCGACAGCTTGGACTGCCGAGCTGCCCTGGAATTGGATGAAACCGGGCCTGGAGCTGACCTTTACAACGGACACGGGTACCGGAGTGCTCGCACGGAGCAACATCCAGTTCGCTGCGCCGGCGGAGATGATTATCAGCTCGATCGAGCTCGGCATGCTCACGGACTACCCGAAGTCCGATGGTCACTACATGTTCAACCAGCCGGAAAAGTCCGGGGCCGATTACTTCCAGACCATTCCGGTCTCCAAACTCACGATGGCTGTTTATGAGCCGGTTCGCCTCGATAAGGTCATCGTGTCCTCCGGCGTCATCTATGAAGGCAAAAGCGCCGTCAACGGCGACGTCTACTCGGGCGACCTGCGCGAAAGCGTCGGCAAGGCGCAGGTGAGCACCGGCATCAACCTCGCCAATTTCGGCACCACCAGCGGGTCGATGGACCAGCGGCAGCCGGGGACGTTCAACCAGCGGATCATCCATCACTCGGCCGGAAACTATGCCAACGGTGTGCAGACGCACGGCCTCAGCGGGGGCAACGGGATGGCGACCCTGTACGACTCCGTGGGCAACGAGCTCAGCCATGAGCTCGGCCACTCCTACGGTCTTGGACACTATCCGGGGGTGGATACCTCGAAGCAGGGTGATGACCGGGTCATCAACGCCAGCCACCACAGCGAAAGCGGCTGGGGCTACATTGCCTACCGGGACCGCATGCGTTCCAATCTCTCCTCGAACACCGACTTCACCGCCGAGGGGTTCGACTTGAACGCCGGGCGCTTCACGCAGAACTACCAGGGCCTCTACAACTACCACCGGGACGCCATGTCCGGCGGCAGCAACTCGAGCACCCTCTCGCGCTACACCCACCTCACCGGTTACAGCACGGAGATCACCCAGCGGTCCCTGGCCACCGTTGTCCCGGACCTGTCCTACCCCAGCGGCTACCGGGACTGGGATGCCGCAGCAGGCGCCTACGTTGATGCGAAGGTGAAGACGCCCGCGTTCTCGGCGCCCAAACCCGCCCAGGTCGGCGTTCCGGTCTACACCCTGCTCGGTGGATACAACCCATCGGTGCCTGAACAGACCGTGCTTTACCCCGCCTTCCGCAGCAACTACGGCAACGTATTCGACCTCCCGCAGGCGGACACCAAGGCCACTGACTCAACGCGCCGGTGCTGGCTGGATATCACCTTCCAGGACGGGCACGTCGAGCAGACGGCCCTGCTGGCGAGCAACGGCGTCAAGCAGTTCAACGTCAATCTCGCCGAAGCGGATAAGCCGACCGATGCCTCGATCTACTGCCGGGTGAATGGGACAACGACCAAGCTCGGCAACTCGATCAGCATTGCAGCAGATCAGGAGCCGCTTCGCCCCGCCGTCGTGATTGGCCAGGAAGCCGGGTACGAAGCCCTGCGTGCCGTTGAACTGCCGGAGCTTGAAGCGAAGCTCCAGGCCGTTGCCAACCAGGCCGTACCAGTCTTGGACACAAACGGCACTGTGCTCCTGCAGAGCTGGAAGGATGACCTGAGCGGGCTCACACCGGAGGCCCGGCGCGTGGCCGAATCAGTCCAGGCACAAACGGCGGCCGCCGCCTCGATCGACAGTTTCATCCAGGGGAACCAGGCCAAGCTCGATGCCAAGGATCCGGCCGCCACAGCGGAACTGTTCAAGTTGATGTCCTCGCTGGGCTTCGTCGAGAATCCCACCCAGGTGCTTCCGCAGGGAGGCAGGTTGCTGGTCGACGGCGGGCATTGCCTCGTCCTTGGCGAAGACCTCGGCGTGACGGTGCCGCAGGACAAGGCGCTGTGCGCCGACACTGCTTCCCAGCGCTGGATGATCGACGTCCGCGGTGCAATTCACAGCGAACAGCGCCCGGATCTGTGCCTCGTTCCCGGTACTCCGGTGAATGTTGCCGCGTGCTCCCAGGCTGCAGGATCACAGGTGTGGAAGCTTGAGGCCGACGGGCATATCAAGAGCGCGGTCTCGAGCTACCTCGATTTCTACCGGCACCAGGGGATCGCGGGCATGTACGGGAAGACAAACGGGGCGAACCAGATCTGGACCGGTCTGGCCGCCGCAGCGAACCCCGGTATGGCCACGCTGAAGTCAGGCAGCCTGGCGACGCTTGCCGGCCTGAATTTCGCCACTGCCTCCATCGATGCGTTCATTGAGGCGAACCAGGCGAAGCTCGATGCGAAGGACCCCGCCACGACGGCAGAACTCACGGCACTCCTGACCAGGAGCGGATTCACGGAAAGCCCCACCCAGGTCCTTCCCAGCGGTGGGCGGGTCCTCGTGAACAACGGCCACTGCCTCGTACTGGAGAACAATGGCGGCGTCACCGTCCCCAAGGACAAGTCGCGGTGCGCCGATACCGCTGCCCAGCGCTGGTTTGCGGATGCGCGCGGTGCGATCCACAGCGAGGCGCGTCCTGACCTGTGCCTGGTGCCCGGTACGCCGGTGAAAACCGCCTCGTGCGCCCCGGCCGACGGATCTCAGGTTTGGCTCTTTGAAGCAGACGGGCACATCAAGAGTTCGGTCTCGAGCTACCTCGACTTCTACCGTGACGAGGGAATAGTTGGCATGTTCTCGAAGAACGCGGGTGCCAATCAGATCTGGACGGGCCTCACAACGTCAGCCAACCCCGGAATGGCAACGTTGAAGGCCGGCAGCCTGGCGGCGCTCTTCCGCCTCGGCCTCGACGCCTAGCGGCCTCTGCACCGGCTAGACACCGGTAACCAACAAAAAGGTGCACGTCCTGCTGCGGGACGTGCACCTTTTTGAATGAGGTTTGATTTGCTGCTTCAATCCGTCCGGTTAGAGCGCGAACTCAGGCACCGACAGGTTCCGGAACTTCGATCCGTGGAACACGAGCGGCTCGTGGGCGTCTTCGTGGGTGGAGTAGCCGTGCACGCGCAGCAGCACCACCGCATGATCCCCGGCGGGCACCTCGCCTTCGACCGAGCACTCGAGCCAGAGTGCTGCCTCCTCCAGGAACAGGGCGCCGGTACCGGACTCAGCCACGTTCAGGCCGGTAAAACGGTCGCCGTCCCTGGAGGCGATCTGGCGGCAGACGCCGTCGTGCCCCGCCCCCAGGACGGACACGCCCAGCCGTACCGCCCGCCGCAGCACCGGCCAGGTGCGCGAGGTGTTCTGGACTGCGAACATCACCAGCGGCGGATCCATCGAAACGCCAACGGTGAAGGACGAGGCCACGATCCCCTGGGGAGCGCCGTCGATTTCAGCACAAAGAGCGGCGATCCCGGAGGGGAAACGCCCGAACGCCCGGCGGAGCGCATTGGGGTGCAGATCGGTTTCAAGGGCCACTGGATTTCCTCTGCCTGACGCGCCCATCCGTCCTGCGGGCAACACGGGAACGCTGTACTTGCCGGACCGGGAGATCCACCGGAACGGCCGAATCGTCACCTGGAGCACCCCGCTATGGCGAGAGGGTTGCCGTCCAGCCGGCCAGGGCCTGTGGCTGGAACTCTTGATTCTGTCCATCAACCTAGGGCCCGGCGCAGGGAGGCGCAAACCCGTGTCACACAGGCCACATGATTCGCAACAGTTCGTAACGGCCGGGCTGCTCTCCGGGCAGGCGGTTGTTCCCCCGGCAAGCCGGAAGAGCCATTACAGTGTCCGCATGAGACAACGCTGGTTCAAGCAGGTAGACGTCTTTGGTGGCCGCCCCTACCAGGGCAATCCGCTTGCCGTGGTGCTGGATGGCGAAGACCTTGATGACGAACAGATGCTGCAGTTCGCCCGTTGGACGAATCTTTCGGAGACCACCTTCGTGCTCCCGGCGATCCAGGAGGACGCCGACTACCGCGTCCGGATCTTCACACCCGGGGGAGAGATCCCGTTCGCCGGACATCCCACGCTTGGAACGTGCCACGCCTGGACGGAGGCGGGCAACACGCCAATGAGGCCGGGGCTTGTGGTCCAGGAATGCGGCATCGGGCTGGTGCCGCTGCGGGTCAATGCCGGACTGGCTGCCTTCGCCGCGCCGCGGCTCATCCGCACCGGCCCCGTCGAGTCGGACATCCTGGCCCGGGTCACGGCTGCGCTGGGACTGTCGCCGGAGCAGGTCCGAGGCCACCAGTGGGTGGACAACGGGCCGGGATGGATGGGCTTGCTGCTGCCCGACGCCGAGACCGTGCTCTCGCTGCGCCCGGACCACGCGGCGCTCGGCAACCTGCGGGTCGGCGTGATCGCTCCACAGCCCGAATCCGCCGAAACGGACTTCGAGGTCCGCGCTTTCGCTCCCGGCCTGGGGGTGGCCGAGGACCCGGTCACCGGCAGCCTGAACGCGGGACTGGCCCAGTGGCTGATCGGCGAGGGCCTCGCAGAGGAGCGCTACACGGTGACGCAGGGTACGGCGGTCCATCGGGCCGGGCTGGTCAGGGTTTTTATGCGTGAAGGCCGGATCTGGGTCGGCGGGGAGTCTGTGACCTGCATTGACGGGTCCGTTTCGCTCTAAGCCCCTCCCGAGGGCAGCGAGCACTCGCGTGGGTGCACGCGATGCCGGCCTGGTGCGCAGCTCTGGTGGGATGAATCGTTCCTATCCCGCCATTTCTG
Source organism: Arthrobacter sp. (assembly GCF_031988865.1). Taxonomy (NCBI): domain Bacteria; kingdom Bacillati; phylum Actinomycetota; class Actinomycetes; order Micrococcales; family Micrococcaceae; genus Arthrobacter; species Arthrobacter sp. Next base: position 1,847 of record NZ_DALZXY010000105.1, on the reverse strand, counting down.
CGCACTGGAGGCCGTCCCGCGGGCCTCGGCGGCTGGCGCGGTGCCTGGGTGCGCAGCTCTGGTGGGATGAACCGTCCCTATCCCGCCATTTCTGCGCACTGGAGAACGGCCCGGGGGCCTCGGCGGCTGGCGCGGTGCCTGGGTGCGCAGCTCTGGTGGGATGAATCGTTCCTATCCCGCCATTTCTGCGCACTGGAGGCCGTCCCGCGGGCCTCGGCGGCTGGCGCGGTGCCTGGGTGCGCAGCTCTGGTGGGATGAACCGTTCCTATCCCGCCATTTCTGCGCACTGGAGGCCGTCCCGGGGACCAACGGCCCGGGGGCCGACGGCCCGGCCGGCCGGGTCCAGGGGGCGGGAGTGCGCCAAGGGGAGAGCATGCGCCAAGGAGAGGGGGAGGGCGCGGGTAGCCTTGGAAACGTGAGTGACTTGTTCAGCAATGATGAGGATCCGGACCTCGAGGACATCGGCGGGGCAGGAGATCAGGACGGCGACAGCGCCCGACAGCGCCCGCGGAGCCCGCTGGCGGTGCGCATGCGTCCGCGCAGCCTCGACGAGGTCGTGGGACAGCAGCACCTGCTGACGCCGGGTTCCCCGCTGCGTACCCTGGCCGAAAGCCCCCAGGCCGGGCCCGCCGGCCCCTCGTCGGTGATGCTCTGGGGCCCTCCCGGCACCGGAAAGACCACCCTGGCCCACGTCGTCGCCCGCGGTTCAGGGCGGAAGTTCGTTGAGCTGTCGGCCATCACCTCCGGCGTCAAGGATGTGCGGCGGGTCATGGATGACGCCCTGACGTCCCGGGACCTGCACGGCCTCACCACCGTCCTGTTCCTCGACGAGATCCACCGGTTCAACAAGGCCCAGCAGGACGCCCTGTTGCCGGGTGTGGAGAACCGCTGGGTAGTCCTGATCGCCGCCACCACGGAAAACCCGTCCTTCTCCGTCGTCTCGCCGCTGCTGTCCCGGTCGTTGCTGCTGACCCTCAAGCCGCTGACCGAGGCAGACATTTCCAATCTTCTGGTCAGGGCTGTCGACGACGAACGCGGGCTGGCCGGGCGGATCAAGCTCAGCGACGAGGCACTTGAACACCTGGTGCGACTCGCCGCGGGGGATGCCCGCCGCGGTCTGACCGCACTGGAGGCCGCTGCCGGCGTCGCCTATTCCGAACGTGATCCGGACGAAGAGATCCCCACCGTCCTGCTCCCGCACGCCGAACAGGCCCTGGACGTTGCGGCGCTGCGCTACGACCGCGCCGGCGACCAGCACTACGACGTCACCAGCGCCTTCATCAAATCCCTGCGGGGATCCGACGTCGATGCCGCCCTGCACTACCTCGCCAAGATGCTCGAAGCAGGGGAGGACCCGCGCTTTATTTCGCGCCGGCTGATGATTTCCGCCGCGGAAGACGTCGGCATGGCTGACCCGACCGCATTGCAGACGGCGGTCGCCGCCGCCCAGGCCGTCCAGATGATCGGTATGCCCGAGGGGCGGCTGATCCTGGCGCAGGCAGTTGTCCACATTGCGACGGCGCCCAAGTCGAACGCCTCCTACCTCGCAATCGGCGCCGCGGCTGCGGACATCCGTGCCGGTTATGGCCAGGGCGTTCCGCCGCACCTGCGCGACGCCCATTACCCGGGCGCCAAGCAGCTAGGGCACGGCAAGGGCTACGTCTACTCGCACGACAAGCCGCATGGAGTGGCCAAGCAGCAGTACGCGCCGGATGACCTGGTCGGCAAGGACTATTACAAGCCCACGGTCAACGGAGCGGAGCGCGATATTTCAGCGCGGCTCGAACGGCTGCGCGGGATTATCCGGGGAAAGTAGTCCGCCCGGATGCCGGGCCGCAGACCGCGCC
>NZ_DALZXY010000104.1:530-10139 GCF_031988865.1 Arthrobacter sp. | reverse complement strand
GCGGCGGGATCCGCGGCCCACCAGCCTTCGCCCGGGCTGACCGGCCGGCGTCGCGCGGTGCTCCTGGACTGCGATCCGCCCGCCCGGCCCGCTCCCGCAGGACAGCGAGAGGCCCTCGGGGAGCAGAGGCAGGCTCCGGACCGTAAGTTCAATAAGGATGGCCGCCATGAACATAACAAAGCTGCCGGCGATGACCACCCCGGCCACCTGGGCCGCGCCCAGTGCGAACGCCGCCGTTACGGCTGCCGCAGGCGCCGCCAGGTCAGCTGCCAGTGTTGGCAGCAGGGCAGCGGCCACCAGTACCGTTCCGGAAAAGAAGGCGGCAACTATTGCTATGGCGCCGGTAGCCAGGAGCGCACGGTCGGTTCGTCCGGTTACCCGCCAGCTAAGCCGCATGGCCCGGCCACCCGAAACGCGCCCGAGCACGAAAATCGGTAAGGCAAGGGCAAAGCGGGTGCCGAGCGTTCCGACAGCCACCAGGAAAATGACATACGCAATAATGCCCGACGTCGATTTCAGTAGTTCACCGGAAATAAAGTTTGGCACCGCGATGGAGTGGGTCAGCACCGAAAAGAACCCGGCCTGCGCCAGCGGAAGGACCAGGAACAGATACCACGCAAGCGGCAGCGAGCCGGGCCGCGGGAGGCGCCTGAGCACCGGAAGGAGCTCCCGTGCCAGGGCCGCCGGCCTCAGGGTCAGGCCGGCGCGGACCCTGGCGGCTGCCAGGACCAGGAGCGCCAGCTGGAGGGAAACACCCAGCACAGCCAGTACGCAAAGCCCGGCGATCCAGGCCACTGACCCGCCGTTGCCCAGTACGGAAACCAACGCTGCGGAATCCACGGCGTGCAGCCCTGCCGCAGCCAATGCCTCCGTGAACATCCAGCGGATAACCGGCGAGAACAACAGCAGCAGCACAGCCTGGGTGGCCGCGTAAAGTGCCAGCAGACGCCAGCCTCCCAGCCGCAGCGTCATCCAGCCGGCCCGCAGCAGGCCCGGTACCAGGGTGCGGAAGCGGAGGTTATCGGGCCGCGCCTTTGGCGGCCGGACCCGGTTCTCCGGCATCGGGGCCTTCACCATGCCTCAGGCCTCCGCACGGTTGCGGACCTTTCGGTATGGATGGGTGTCGACCTTGGTCGTCAGGTCGGTGATGACATTTTCATAGGAGTGGTTCCGGCGTGCAGCGGCCATCATGCCCTTTGTGGTCTTTGCAGCGCTGCGCAGGTTCATCGGCCGGCCGGCCACCCCGTAGAGCAAAAGCGCCCAGTCCGGCAGCAGGGACAGGATGCCGTCCTGAATGACGATTCCGGTCCAGACCTTCACTGGATTGCCCTTCAGGGACGGTTTGCGGATTGCCTGGCTGACTTCGGCGGCCGGCAGGCACAGGGCCATCCAGTGGCGCTGCCCGTTGATGTAGTCCTCCAGGGCGCGGCGGGTGGCGGGCAGCCGTGCAGGGTCTATCCCGACGAGTTCCGCTGAGATGTGCTGCTCCAGGACAAACCGGTCCTGCTCCTCAGGGGTCAGCCTGGGCCCAAAGGCGTCAGCTGCGCGGAGCACGGCAAAGACCAGCGTGTTGTGGGTCCAGTCCATCCAGCTTTCCGTTTCGGCGCGCAGCGTTTCGCCGGTCGCGGGGTCCTGCCAGGTCGCGTGTTTGTGCATGCCTCGGACGGAGCGGGCAGCGGCGTCCGCGTGTGCCTTGTCTCCGAAGATGGTGGTGTCGATGTACTGGCCGGTCCGCTCCCCGCGGGCGGCTGCGTCTTCGCCCGTGACGCTGACCGCGGAAAACAGGCGCATCATGTTCGGGTTGAGCGCCTGCAGCAGCAGCGCGGCAATACCGCCGAGCTTCGACGAAGGATCGGCATAGAGCCGCCAGCTGACACTGTCCGGGCCGAAGTAGCCGTCGTCCTGTCTTGGCTGGTCTGTCGGCCGCGCGGTCACTGTCACGTCTTGCTCCTTGCTGGTAGGGAGCGAAGGCGTGCTCCACGAGCTGTGTTGCTCCGGTAGGCTGGTTTTTCCCGGGGGATCAAAAATGGACCAGGTCCAACTTTGGTCAGAGTATATAAGTTCGATCACAGAGGAGCCTTCATGATCGCGACACATTCCGGGTTGCGGGAGCGCAAGCGCCGCGCCACGGAAAACGCCATCGAAGAGGCAGCCGTCAGCCTGGCCGTGCAGCAGGGGCCGGAATCAGTAACCGTCGCCGAAATCTGTCGGCGCGCGGAGGTTTCACGGGGTACGTTCTTCAACTATTTCCCGAGCAGGGAAGCGGCAGTTTTCGGCCGCCCGATCCATCTGGTTACCGGAGCACCGGCGGACGGCGTACTGGAGCGGTACGCGGACAACCTTCCCCTGGCGGCATTCCATCTGACGATCACCTCGATTGGTCACGCGAACATGAACTCCGAGGTGGCGCGGGGGCGCCAGCAGCTCCTGGCAGGGCATCCCGAAGCGGGCAGAATCACGTCCGCTTCCCTCTCGCTGCTCCAGTCGCAGCTGGTGGCCGCGGTCCAGGATTGGCTGGAGCGTCACCCCGAACGGTGCTTGATCGGGCCGGAGAACGCCCGCCGGGAGGCACTGCTCACTATCGGTGCCGCTTCCGCGGCTGCGGTGGTGATGGCCGACGGCTGGCCGTCCCTCCAGGGTGATGTCCCCATGCGGGAGGAGACCTTCCTGGCGGCGCTGGAGGACCTTGGCCGCGTCGTAGGTGTTCGGCCACCTGAAACCAACTGAAGCCCCTGCCTCAGACGGACTGCCTGAGCTTAGACGGTTAGTTCAAACTCCAGGCGGCCATGGCGGATCCCGTTGACCTGCAGCTCCACGGCATGCACGCCCGGATAATGCTGGCGGGTAGTCATCTGCCGCAGGGCGTGGCGGGCCGAAACCTGGCGTGACTCCCCCGGGGCCAGTTCCAATACCGCAAGCTTGAAGACCTTCGGCGCCGTCGAACCGCGGGCTTTGACGTAGTGAACCACGTAGTCCACTGCCAGGCGTGCCTCAGCATCGCCGTCGTTAGTCAGGTCCGCACCGAACACAAGTTCCGACGGGAGCGTACGGCGCAGCATTGGGGCGGGTGCGTACGGACCCGTCACTGAAATATTTGCCGCATCAAAGCCCATTAGCGCCAGCGCGCCCGGGTGGCCCTTTTTCACCAGTGTGCGCAGGCCGTGCCGGATAACCCAGGAGCTGCCCGGTGTGCCGGTGGCCTGCCACCGGCCCGCGGTTTCCACCACCTGCTCGGGAGCATGGCGGGCGAGGTCATTGAGATGGTTCGCGGCTGAGCGGCGGACATACTCGGATGGGTCGTTATGGAGTGCGTCGAGGATGGGAAGTGTGGCCTCCGGCCTGGCAAGCAGCGCCGGAACCCGGATTGCCCACGGCAGGTAAGGGCGGGTACCTTCACTCGCGAGCCGCCGCACGTGCGGATCCGGGTGGCCGGTCCACGGCAGGATTCGCTCTAGGGCCCGCCCGGGATCAGCCTCGAGCAGGCGCCGAATGGCGAATTCGCTGGTCAGTCGGGGTGTCAGTTCGGCAAGCAGGTCGAGGGCGTCATCGAACGCTGCACCGGCCCCCTCCTGGAGCGCCAGGGTGGTCACAGACTCAGTCACAGGCCACAGGATCCAACCGGTGAGGACCGGATCTGCCAGAGCCAGCCGGTACGCGGAAGCGGCCACGGGATAGCTGCCGAAGGCCAGGACCAGCGCATCCGCCACCAGATCGGTGCGGGACCGGAGCGACAAGGGCGCCAGCCGGCCGCCGGTTTTCCGCAGCGGCTCCCAGCTGATTCCCGGAGCCGCGCCGGCGAGGATGCCGCTCAGCGCGGCTACCTCGGACGGGCCCAGCATGTCATCCATCGCGCCCACGGAGTTCCCTGTCTATAGTCCAGCGGCCGGCGGGTCCGCCGCCGACGCCTCATCCTACTGGAGCGGGGTCTAGTACTGGGTGTCCACGAAGCTGCCACGGGTGCGGGCAGCGCGGGGAGCCGCGTCAAACCGGGCCACATAGCTGTCGGCTCCACGGCCCGGCATTCCGTGGCCAGCCGTACCGGCGTAGCTGCCGCCGGTGGTTCCGGGAGCTGCCTGGGCGCGGTCGAAGACGGCAACGTAGCTTCCGCCCAGGGGGCTGGTCATGGCTGCGGCGGCGGTGGGTACTGACTGGTTTTTGGTTTTAAACAAGAGTTCTCTCCTGGGTCATGGGGTGGAAGCAACGTCCGGCAGCTGCGGCGCCGGTGCGGAAGCAACGTCCGGCAGCTGCGGTGCCGAAGAACCGGGGCGGCGCTGGGCAGCGCAGACCGCAGGACTTTCCAGTCCTGTGGTGATGTCTGGGGGCACCTTGTCAACGCCAGGTGCCGGCTGGCACCTGCGTTGAACCGCAGCGGGTTTTCCCGGCGCTGGGCCTCGGTGCCTGGCTAAGACGCTACCAGTTATTCTGAGTCATTCATAAAAGCAACCTGCTTCGCCGGGCAGTCACCGACCGGCGATAGAGTTGAATCCATGAGCAACACCCCCGCGCGGCCCCGCAGGTCTGTCTTCTTCCTAATTCCTATCGGCGCATTGGCGGGCATGGCCCTGGCCATCCTGAACTTCCAAGTGCTCTACGCAGCGTCAGTGGAGTCCCAGGAGCTGACGAGCTACATCCTCTGGACCCTGCTCGGCGGCGCGGCGCTGGGTGCATCATTTGCCTGCCCGGCCAGCGTGGTCTCATTCCTCAGCGCAGATTCAGGAAAGTCCCGGCGCTTTTGCGCAGTGGCCGCTGGCTTGGTCCTGGCAGTGTGCTGGCTCCTCTACGCGGCCGTCTCGGCGTCCGGAGGCACGCCGGTAACGGTGCTGCTGCCCGCGGCAGCGGTCGTAACGACGGCCGCCGGGGCCTGGTTCGCATGGTTCACAGCCCGGGCCACGGCGTCGGACCTGGATTAGTGAGATCCGCCGATCATCCTCGCCAGGGCATCGCTCGGTGAATCAACCTCCGCACCGTGGGCGAACAGGATGCGCTCAGGGCCAAGGGCAGCAAGCCGCTCCAGGGACTCCTCTGCCCGGCCGGAATCAGAGGTGAATGCCCCGGGTCCCCGGACCACCTCACCCTGGGCTACCGCAGCGGCATCCCCGATGAAGAGCGTCCCCGTTGCCTCATGGAAAAGCGAGATGTGTCCTGCCGTATGCCCCGGCGTGGCAAGCACCTCCAAGTCCTGGATCATGGCACCCTCACCGATGGGACTCACATGGCGCGGTGCCCGAATATCCGGAGAATCTGGCCCGCCTGCGTAGATCGCGGCCAGCGGGGCCCGCTCGGCAATAGCAAAAAGAGAACCGACATGGTCCATGTGCAGATGGGTCAGCACAATGTCGCGGACATCGGGCCACCCACCGCCCAATGCCTCAACCGCCGCACCGATACCCATCTCGGCGTCGGGCATTCCTGTGTCAATGACCACAATTCCGTCCGGCTGGGCTACGGCATAGCAACGCACATCCATAATCAGCTGGTGCGGGCCTGCGACGCCGGCAGGAATCACCACCTCGCGCACCACGCCCTGGACGGGAAGCCGCGCTCCGCGGCCACCGGGTTGTTCACTCATGGCCACCCTCCTTCGCTGGATATTGGCCCTTCAAGCGTATTCCCGCGGCGGCGCATCCGTCCCGGGCTTACGGAAAAAAAGCCTGCGTTTCCACCTGCCTCAGCGTCGGCTCCGGAGGCCAAAACTGACAGCACCGACGGCCTGCCGGGCTGCGGAAATGTTGCGGGATGGACGAAAGAAGACAGCCGCCTGTTTATTAGCACGGTGACGTGGCCTACACAACAGCAACACGGCGTCGTTACCGAATTGCAATCCATCTGTAATTCCATGTAGTGTCCTCGGCATGCCGCGATACGAAATGTGCGGCGTCCTTGGCTTGTTACCTAACTCTGCCGCTGGCCAAGGTCCCCTTTTGCAAAACGACGGCAGGGGCGGGGGACCCAATTTTTTGGATCCTTTGAATCCTTGGGGTTAAGCCGACCGGCCCAGGCCGGCGGCCGGGTGACTCCCATCCGAACCCGACAGCTCACCTCGCAGGTATTGGGAGAGGTAATTCCTTGTCTATCAATAACAACCGCGGACGCCACCGCGCCAATTCCACCATCTTGACGACTATCGCCCAGGTCTCACCGGTCAAGGCCCGCGCCTTCGGTGGAACCGCCGCTGCCGTCGTTGCCGGCTCCGGACTCATGTTCGGGATGGCTGCCCCGGCCCAGGCCGGCGTCGTCGCCAATGATGCCAACCCGGCACCCGTGGCTGCTGCCCCCGCCGCGGTCGTCGAAGCCCCGGCTGTCGAAGCCCCGGCCCCGGCCGTGGAGACCGCTTCCACCCACACCGTCGTCGCCGGTGACACGCTGGGCCAGATCGCCAGCACCTACGGTGTGAGCCTGGACAGTGTCTTCGCTCTCAATGGCCTCTCCATGGCCTCGATCATCTACCCGGGTGACGTCATCACCTATGCCGGCGCAGCTGCCATCCAGCCGGCCGCCGCGTACACGCCGGTGGAAAACTACGCCGCTCCGGTTGAAGCCGCTCCCGCAGCAGCTTCGTACACGGATCCGGGCGCCTATGCCGAACTCACCACGCTGAGCACCCCGGTTGCTCCGGCTGCTCCCGCCGCTGCAGTTTCCGGTGCGGGCGCAACCATGCTGAGCGCTGCCTACTCGCAGCTCGGCGCTGCCCAGGACTGCACCGTCCTGGTCGAGGTAGCCCTCCGTGCCGCCGGCCACTCGGTCGGAGACCTGGCCCCGGCCCAGCTCGCCGCCTACGGCACCCCGGTGTCTGATCCCCAGCCCGGCGACATGGTCTACTACGCCGACGGCGGCATGGGCTTTGCCCATATCGCTATCTACATCGGTGATGGACAGGCCATTCACAGTGGCTGGAACGGCAACCAGACCGTTATCCAGTCCGTCAACGTTGGCTCCGGCCCGGTCTACTACCGCGCATAACCCTTAATCCGGCGCGGCCATCCGGTCCGCAGGATGCACGAAAGCGCCCCGTCTGGAAACAGGCGGGGTGCTTTCGCATGCGCCACAGCAATTCCCATGAGCCCCACCCATAGGAACTGCCCGCCCGCAGGCGGGGAACATGGTCCCCAGACGTGAAATAATGAACTATGTCAGACCCGCGGCTCCCCGGCACCTTCACCCATGTGTGTGGTGCCGCAGCCGCGCTTCCGTCACTACTGTCACCGGAATCCGTGCACGTGGCGGGACGACCGTCCCACCGCTGGCCCTGCCCCGGGCAGCGGCTCACGGACGCCGGGTCCGGCTTCAACGCAGCCAGAGGGAAACACATTGACGTTTAACGTAGGTCAAACCGTAGTCCACCCCCATCACGGACCGGCCACCATCTGCCGGCTGTCCAGCAGGATGGTCCGCAGTGTAGAGACTGAGTACCTGGTGCTGGAAGTACATGCCAACAGGCTGGAGGTCTGGGTACCCACGGCGAAAGCCGAAGACGTTGGGCTGCGCCCGATTCTTGATTCACCGCAGCTGCAGGAACTCATGGAGGTCCTCCGGGCTGCCGCGGATACCGAGGAGTCCCAATGGTCGAGGCGCTTCAAGGAGAATACCGAGCTGCTCGCCAGCGGACGGATCGTTGACGTCGCGCGGGTGGTGCGTAATCTCACCATCCGCTCCCTGGACAAGGGACTCTCCCACGCAGAGCGGGATATGCTCCGGCACGCCCGCCGGCCACTGCTCACGGAGATCTCGCTCTCCCTCGGGGTCACCGAGGAGGAAGCATCCGCAGTGCTCGACGGCGTATGGGCCGCCGCGGACACGGCGTTGGCTGAACCGGCCCCCCAGCCCTGACCGTCCCCCAAGGCGCCGCCCTCCAACTGGTATCACCCGGTTGGAGGGCGGCGCATTGGCGTTGCTGCGGACGAGTTATGTCTTTATGTCTTGGCTTTGGTCCGTGCCGTTGCCCGCGCCGACCAGGGGTCTTCCGGCCAGGGGTGCTTCGGATACCGTCCGCGCATCTCCGCGCGCACCTGGTTGTAGGGCCCGGCCCAGAAGGACGCCAGATCGTCGGTGACGGCCAGCGGCCTGCCGGCCGGGGAGAGCAGGTGGAACAGCACCCGGACCCGGCCCTCGGCGAGCGTGGGAGACCCAGCCCAGCCAAAGCACTCCTGGAGCTTGACGGCGACCACCGGCCGGGCGCCGTCGTCGTCCAGCGCCGGATAAGCCACGGCTATCCTGTTGCCGCTGGGCACCTGCAGCCGTTCGGGTGCCAGCTCCTCCAACCGGGCTGCCTCCGGCCAGGGCAGCAGGCGGCGGAGCGGATCAATCAGGTTAATGCCCGAGGCTCGGGCACCCCCAGCCAGCGCATCCAGTTCCGGTCCGAGCCACTCATCGAGCCGGGCCAGCAGCGCCGGCTCGGAGACATCCGGCCAGGGCGCACCCAGTTCCCGGTGAAGCAGGGCAAGCCGCCGGCGTAACGCGTCCGCGGCCGGGGACCAGCCGATCACGTCCAGGCCCTGGACCTGCAGCGCCGCTGCCACGGCGGTCCTGCCCTGGGCAGCCGTCGCCCGGACCGGTGTGGAAGCAAGTTCAATGGCACCTAACCGCCGCTCCCGGCGCGCTGAGACCCGCCCACCGGCGAACTCCGCAGTGACCATTTCGGTAACCAGGTGGGACGCCGCTGCCTCGGCGGTTTCCGCCTGGAGCGGCGCGGCTGCCCGGATGACGGCGCCCGTGCCTGCTGCCGCCCGTCCCTGTGCCCGCGTCACATCCGCGACGGCGAGCCATTCGGAGCCCCTCAGCGGGCTGTCCGCCGGAAGTCCCGCCCGGGTTCCGGACGCCAGCAGGTACTGCTCCCCCGAAATCCCTGCCACCCGGCGGGCCACTCTGGCCGGGAAAGCCAGCGCAACGATGAATCCGGCCGATTCGTTGTCATCCAGCCGGTGGTCCAAGAGCGCGCCGGCCGCTCCGGGCTGCCCGGCAAACCGTTCAAGCCGCCGGACCTCCAGTGACCAGGGACGCGCGCCGGGATCTGTTCCGGAGCGGAGCCGGGCCAGCTGCCGGACCAGATCGGCTCCCGGAACCCGGAGATCGCTGGCCACCATGGCAGCCACTTCAGCAGCCACCCGGGCCCCGACGACCGGGGCGCCGTCCACCAGCGCCCGGGCCAGCGGCGGATCGACAGGAATACGGGACAGGGCAATCCCCGCCGGTGTGGCCCTCCCTTCCCCGTCGACGGCACCGATGCCGCGCAGCACGGCTTCGGCATCGGCCATGGCGGCAGGTGGCGGCGGTTCGGGAAGGTTCAGTCCGCGGCCGCCGGGAGTCCCCCAGCAGGCCAGCACCAGGGCGGCGGCGGTGAGGTCGGCCGTCGCGATTTCGGGGGTCTGCTGCGCGGGCGCGGCCGCATAGGCTGCCTCCGGATAAGCGCGGATGACGGTCCCCGGTCCCTGCCGGGCGGCCCGGCCTGCCCGCTGCTGCGCCGACGCACGGGAACAACTCACGGTCACCAGGCCGGACATCCCGCGGGCGGCGTCCCGGCGCGGCTCCCGGGAGAGTCCGGAATCCACCACCAGGCGAACCCCTGGCACCGTCAGGGAGGACTCAGCCAGCGACGTCGAAACGATGATGCGC
>NZ_DALZXY010000104.1:0-326 GCF_031988865.1 Arthrobacter sp. | reverse complement strand
CGGGTCAGCCGCCAGCGCCCGGGCGTGCCCTGCCGCGGCGGTCTGCGCCAGCTCGGCCAGGAAGTCCCGGGTTACGCCGCGTTCGTCCAGGCGGCGCGCTGCGGGAGGCGCCCAGCGGACTTCGAGCGGGTACAGGGCCGACGGGCAGTCGATCACCGGCGCGGGCCCATCCAAGCCGCCGATCAGCCCGGCAAAACGGGCGGCGTCCAGTGTTGCGGACATGGCCACGAGCACCAGGTCATCCCGGAGCTGGCGCACCTCCGAGAGCAGGCCCACCAGCAGATCCGTTTCCAGGCCGCGTTCGTGGACTTCATCGAGGACGACGG
>NZ_DALZXY010000103.1:0-10172 GCF_031988865.1 Arthrobacter sp. | reverse complement strand
CGGCCTCATCGAGCCCGGCCGCCGCGTCCTGCAGCCCGGACCGGGCGTGCCCCACACCGGCCGTCCACTGCATCGGTTCGGCTGCGGCCGCGGAACGGGCCGCCAGGTCCCCGCAGATGCGTTCCAGCAGGCTGTCCTCCAGCATCCGTGCCGGCAGGGCGAGCAGCACCGCCACCTGCCCGGTCTGGAGGGCAGCGGCGAGCGCCGAGTTCCGGGTAGCGTCCAGGACAGCCTCGAGCATCTCCAGCAGGGCCCGTTCCTTGCGCTGCATGGACATCGGGTCCTTCCCCGTCCCGGCGTCCAGATGCAGCACCAAGGGAAGGTAGGCCGGCGAGGGGCGCAGTCCCAGGGCGGAAGCCCGGGTCAGCACTTCAGCTTCGGCGGATACCCGCTGCGCGCGCAGTTCGTGGATCAGGCCTGCCTGCGCCTGCTGCGCCAGTCCGGCCTGGTCCCGTTCCGCGAGCCGGTTGATTGCCAGGGCCTGGCCCGCCCGTTCCAGTACCATGGCCGCTTCCGCGGCGGCCTCCGGCGTGGGCGGAGCAGCCGGGAGCACCAACCGGCCCCAGTGCTGGCTGCCCAGCCCAACCGGTGTCTGCAGCCACTGCTCATCGCCGGCGAGCCTGGTTTCGCGGAAGCCGCGCACCGCGCGGGAGCGCCGCTGCCAGTCACGGAGCAGCTCCTGCGGTTCGACGCCGCCGGCAGCGTAGGCGACCACCAGGTGGGCGTTGTCCTCCAGCACCACCGGAAGGCCCAGCAGCTCGGCGGTCCGGTCCACGATCTCCTGCACTCCGGCGCTCTGCAGGCTCAGCATCGTAAACACCTCGTGAACCTGCCTGGCCTTCTCCACCTGTTCCAGCTGCCCGGCCACGATCCGGCGGTGGACCACCTCCGTGACCTCCACAAAACGGATGGTCCGGTGCAGGCGGATCACGGGGAGCACTGCGCCACCGCCCTGCGCCGCCCGCGCCGCACCTTCCTCCAGTGCCGCCGCGGCGCCGGGGCGGTCCGGCGGCACCTCCACGATCACCGCGGCCGCACCGGCGGACTGCAGCCCGCTGAGGTAGTCGTAGGCCTGGGCGGCGGACTCGCCGAACGCCAGGCCGGTGGTCAGCACGAGTTCCCCGCCCTCCAGCAGGTCGGTGAGCGTGCGGAGCTCGGCGACGTGGACCCAGCGGACGGGCGCGTCGAGCCGGTCCAGCCCAGTGAGCACCTGGGGCGCTCCGGCCCGGACAACGTCGAAGTCAAGGACCGCTTGCAGTGACAGGCTCATGCAGTGAGTCTAGGCACGACCGCTCCGCGGAGGGTTACAGACCGTAAAAATTTCGCAGTATTTCTTTACACCCTGCAAGTGTTCACCGCGCGGCAGCGTCGGCAGGATTGATCCCAGACCCCCATTACTAAAAGGAGCACACGTGCAGACCACGCAGCACTGGATCAACGGAGCCTTCACGGCCCCCGCCGACACCCGCCTGGCAGATGTCACCAACCCGGCCACCGGCAAGGTCACCTCCCAGGTGGCACTCGCCAGCGTAGAAACCGCCAATGAGGCAGTTGCCGCGGCCACCGCCGCTTTCCCCGCCTGGCGCGACACCTCGCTGGCCCGCCGTGTGCAGATCCTCTTCAAGTTCCGCGAGCTGCTCAACGCCCGCAAGCCCGAACTCGCCGCCATCATCACCGCCGAACACGGCAAGGTGCTTGACGACGCACTCGGCGAGATCAGCCGTGGCCAGGAAGTCGTGGAGTTCGCCTGCGGCATCCCGCACCTGCTCAAGGGTGGCTACACCGAGAACGCGTCGACCAAGGTGGACGTGCACTCCATCCGCCAGCCCGTCGGCCCGGCCGCCATCATCAGCCCCTTCAACTTCCCGGCCATGGTGCCCATGTGGTTCTTCCCGGTTGCCATCGCTACCGGCAACACCGTGGTCATCAAGCCCAGCGAAAAGGACCCGACGGCGGTCAACTGGGTCGCTGAGCTCTGGAAGGAAGCCGGCCTTCCCGACGGCGTCTTCAACGTGCTCCACGGCGACAAGGTGGCAGTGGACACCCTGCTGCACCACCCGGACATCAAGTCCGTTTCCTTCGTGGGCTCCACCCCGATCGCGCAGTACGTCTACCGCGAAGGAACCGCCAGCGGCAAGCGTGTCCAGGCCCTGGGCGGCGCCAAGAACCACATGATCGTCCTGCCCGACGCCGACCTTGACCTGGCTGCCGACGCCGCCGTCAATGCGGGCTTCGGATCCGCCGGCGAGCGCTGCATGGCCATCTCCGCACTGGTCGCCGTCGGCCCCATCGCCGACGAACTGGTCGCCAAGATCGCCGAGCGCACCCGCACCCTGCGCATCGGTGACGGTCTGCGCGGCACCGACATGGGTCCGCTGGTCACCGCCGTCCACCGCGACAAGGTGGCAGGCTACGTCGACGCCGGCGAAGCCGCGGGCGCCACGGTGGTCATCGACGGCCGCAAGGTGGAGGCAGACGCCGACGGCGAAGGCTTCTTCCTGGGCCCGACCCTGTTCGACAACGTCACCCCGGATATGTCCATCTACACCGATGAGATCTTCGGCCCCGTGCTCTCCGTGGTCCGCACCGAAACCTACGACGAAGCGCTGGCACTGATCAACGCCAACCAGTACGGCAACGGCACCGCGATCTTCACGAACGACGGCGGCGCTGCCCGCCGCTTCGAGAACGAAGTTCAGGTCGGCATGGTTGGCATCAACGTTCCGATTCCCGTTCCCATGGCGTACTACTCCTTCGGCGGCTGGAAGAACTCGCTCTTCGGCGACTCGCACGCCCACGGCACCGAAGGCGTACATTTCTTCACGCGCGGTAAGGTCGTCACCACCCGCTGGCTGGACCCGAGCCACGGTGGACTGAACCTCGGGTTCCCGCAGAACGCCTAGGACAGAAGGAGTATCCACACATGAGCACCACAACCGACTCTGCAGTCACGGAAGAGGAACTGGCCGCCGGGCGCCGGGCCTTCGACCTGGACCGCAAGCACGTCTTCCATTCCTGGTCCGCGCAGAAGCAGATCAAGCCCATGACTGTCACCAAGGCCGAGGGCTCCTACGTCTGGGACGGTGAAGGAAACCGGCTGCTGGACTTCTCCTCGCAGCTGGTCAACACCAACATCGGCCACCAGCACCCCAAGGTGGTCGCGGCCATCCAGGAGCAGGCCGGCAAGCTGTGCACCGTCGCGCCGCAGCACGTCAATGACGCCCGGTCCGAGGCAGCACGCCTGGTCTCGGAACTGACCCCAGGCAACCTGGACACGGTGTTCTTCACCAACGGCGGCGCCGACGCGATTGAGCATGCCATCCGCATGGCACGGCTGCACACCGGCCGTTACAAGGTCCTCTCCGCCTACCGCTCCTACCACGGCGGCACCGCGCTGGCGATCAACGTCACCGGGGATCCGCGCCGGCTCCCCAACGACTACGGCAATGCCGGAACCGTGCACTTCCACGCACCGTTCCTGTACCGCACCCAGTTCCACTCGACCACCGAGGAAGAGGAATGCCAGCGGGCCCTGGACCACCTGGAGCAGCTCATCCTGCTCGAAGGCCCCGGTGCCTTCGCGGCGCTGGTCCTGGAATCCATTCCCGGCACCGCCGGGATCATGGTTCCGCCTGCCGGGTACCTTGAAGGCGTCCGTGAGCTGACCCGCAAATACGGGATCATGTTCATCGCCGATGAGGTCATGGCCGGATTCGGCCGCTCGGGCAAGTGGTTTGCGATCGAGCATGCCGCCGGCGTCGAACCGGACCTGATCACCTTTGCCAAGGGCGTCAACTCGGGTTACGTGCCGCTGGGCGGCGTAGCGATTTCCGACGAGATCGCGGCGACGTTCGCTGACACCCCGTTCCCGGGTGGGCTGACCTACTCCGGACACCCGCTCGCCTGTGCCGCCGCGGTGGCGACCATCGGGGCAATGCGTGAGGAAGGCATGGTCGAAAACGCCGCCCGCCTGGGCGAGACGGTTTTCGGTCCGGGTCTGGACGCCTTGGCGCAGAAGCACCAGAGCGTGGGCGAAGTCCGCGGAACCGGTGCATTCTGGGCCATCGAACTGGTCAAGAATCAGGAAACGCGGGAACCGCTGGCAGCGTACGGCGGTTCAAGCCCGGCCATGAACGCACTGATCGGTGCGTGCAAGGAACGCGGTCTGCTGCCGTTTGCCAACTTCAACCGCATCCATGTGGTGCCGCCGCTGAACATCAGCGATGAAGAGGCCCGCACCGGCCTGGGCATCCTTGACGATGTCCTGGCGATTGCGGACGGCTACACGGAGTCCTAACCTCCACTGAGCTGCCCAGCATCTGCGCAGCATAAGAAGGCGGGAATCCGGCCCAGCCGGATTTCCGCCTTCTTTGTTGCCGCCAAATAGCCACGTCATTTCCGGCCTGGACGGGCTTCACCCACTCCCCGTCCAGCCACTGCATTCCCAGCCCGGTTAATTCCGGCAACTTGGTCAACACCGTTGACAAGTTCAACTGCCTCCCGTTTTATAGAAGCAGTCTGACCCCACGAACGGCATTCATTTTCCTCCATAACGGAGCGGAAATGCGCTGGGTCAGAAGACCCCGAAGTGAAATACGAGGTATCTGTGCCACAGGCAGAATGGATGTTCCATTCCGGAGCAGTTCTCGACGGCCGTCGAATGGCCTGCAGCGCGGGCGCTGTGGCGGTCTTCGCCGGCCGAATTTCCGCCCTCGACACCGATCAGGGGCTCCGCGCACTGGCAGGCCCCTCTACCTTCAACCTGGCAGGCCCCTCCACCTTCAACCTGGCCGGCCGGCTCACCGGAGGCGTCCGGTACAAAGGTGCTTTCCACCCCCGCCTGCGGGACCAGGATCGCATGCCCTGCCGGTTGCTCCGGCCCCGGAACAGGCACTGCCCGCCTAGTCACCACCACTATGCTGGACCTGCCCTCAGGCCAGCCAACCGAACGGACCCAGCTCTAAAATGACCAACACCAGCTCCATTCCCGTCGCTCCTGCACCCGAGGCCACCGGGCTCCCCGCCGGGGTAGTAATCCATCCCGACAGCCTGGACCTGGTCCACGAGCCCGTCCCGGAATCCGCCGTCGCTTCCGGCACCCCGTCCACGGGGCTGCATGAGCTCGGGAATTTCGGTGGTGTGGACCTCGGCGTCTGGGAGATGTCCGAGGGCGGGATGTACGACACCGAAGCCGAAGAGGTCTTTGTGGTGCTCTCCGGCGCCGCGACCGTGGAGTTCCTGGCAGCTGACGGCTCCGTGGCCGCGACCCATGAGCTCACCCCGCATACGCTGATGCGGCTCGCCGCCGGAACCCGAACCCGCTGGACCGTCACCAGCACCCTCCGCAAGGTCTACCTCACCGCGTCCTAAGGACCGGGTTCCCCGCTCCCCAGCAAAACCACATTCACGGAGTAAGAACATGCACCAGTTCACCGAAGGCCACCAGTTCATCAACGGCCGCTACCGGCAGGGCAGCGGCGAAGAGGCGAAACGCATCAACCCCGCCACGGGCGAAACCGCCGAAACGCTGCGGTACGCGGACACCACTGACGTCAACGACGCCGTTGCCGCCGCGAAGCAGGCCTTCACCGGCTGGTCCAGGCGCACCCCCGGGGAACGCGCCGAGGCGATGCTGGCACTGGCCACTGAACTTGATTCCCGGGCGGGCCAGCTCGCCGAGCTGGAAACCGCCCAGACCGGCAAGTCCATCCGGATGTCCAAGGAATTCGACGTCCCCGGGACAGTGGACAACGTGTCCTTCTTCGCTGGAGCAGCCCGCCAGCTGCACAGCCCCGCTGCGGGTGAATACGGAGCCGGCGGCACCTCGATGGTCCGGCGGGAGGCGATCGGCGTCATCGGCTCGATCGCTCCTTGGAACTACCCGCTGCAGATGGCCGGCTGGAAGATCCTGCCGGCGATTGCCGCGGGCAACACCATCGTGCTCAAGCCCAGTGAACTCACCCCGGCAACCTCGCTGATCTTCGCCGAAGCCGCCGCTGCCGCAGGCATTCCTGACGGCGTCATCAACATCGTGACCGGCTCCGGGCCGGTCGCCGGCGAGGCACTGGTGACCCACCCCGACGTGGCCATGACCTCCTTCACCGGATCCACCGCCGTCGGCCGCCACATCATGGCCCTGGCGGCACGCACGGCGAAGCGGGTTCACCTGGAACTGGGCGGCAAGGCCCCGTTCGTGGTCTTCGACGACGCCGACCTCGAGGCCGCCGCGCACGGTGCCGTCGCCGGATCGATCATCAATGGCGGCCAGGACTGCACCGCCGCGACCCGTGCCTACATCCAGGCTCCCCTGTTCGAGGAGTTCACAGCCCGCGTGGCGGAGTTGATGAACGCCGTCGTCGTCGGAGACCCCACCGATCCAGACACGGATCTTGGCTCCCTGATCAGCCACGTGCACCGGGACAAGGTCGCCGGATTCGTGAACCGGGCCCGGGACTCCGGAGCCAGCATCCTGGCCGGCGGCGAAGCCCCGGGCGGCGCACTGGCGGCCGGCGCGTTCTACCGGCCCACTCTGGTGACCGGCGCAGCGCAGGACTCGGAGATCGTGCAGGACGAAATCTTCGGTCCGGTGCTCACCGCGCTGCCGTTCGAGTCCGACGACGAGGGAATTGCGCTGGCCAATGACACGCCGTACGGCCTGGCAGCCTCCGCCTGGACCAGGGACCTCTCCCGCTCGCTGCGCGCCAGCGAAGAGATCCAGGCAGGCTGCGTGTGGGTCAACGACCACATTCCGATCGTGTCTGAAATGCCCCACGGCGGCTACAAGGCCTCCGGCTTCGGCAAGGACATGTCGATGTACTCCTTCGAGGAATACACCAACGTCAAGCACGTGATGATGAGCCGCGATGCTGCCACCCACAAGGACTGGCAGGACACGGTATTCCGGGCACGCTGATTCCCGCGCCCTAGCCACCGTTCCATCTTCCGGAGGTTTTCCATGATCGAGATCACCCGTACCGGCGCCCTGCGTTCACCCGCGGCAACCGGGCCCAGCACCAGGCCCGGACTGCGGGTGGGGGTGGTCCAGCATCGATGGCAGCCCGATCCGGAAGCAGTCAAGGCCGAGCTGAGTGACGGGATCGCGCGTGCAGCGGATCAGGGAGCCGCCGTCGTTTTCCTGCCCGAGCTCACGCTTTCCCGTTACCCGGCCGACACCCTTCCGGACGGCTGCCCGGCCGATCTCGCCGAAGACCTCACCGACGGGCCGACGTTCGCATTTGCCGCCGCTGCCGCACGGCGCCACGACGTCTGTGTCCATGCCTCCCTGTATGAGCGGGCGGACGGTCCGGATGGGCGGGGGCTGAACACGGCGATCCTGGTCTCCCCCGAGGGCCAGCTGCTGGCCCGCACACCCAAGCTGCACATCCCGGCCCGGGCCGGGTACTACGAGGACACGTACTTCCGTCCCGGTGCCGCCGGGGAGGCCTACACGATCCATGCTCCGGCGGAGCTCGACGGCGCGCAGCTGGGCCTGCCGACCGGCTGGGATCAGTGGTTCCCCGAGCTGGCCCGGCTGTATGCACTGGGCGGAGCAGAAGTACTGGTCCATCCGTCGGCGATCGGTTCGGAGCCGGACTTCCCGGACTTCGACACGCAGCCGCTGTGGCAGAAGGTGATTCTGGGGAACGCCATTGCCAACGGGCTGTTTATGGTGGTTCCGAACCGGTGGGGCCACGAGGGCAACCTCACGTTCCACGGATCGTCCTTCATCTGCGATCCGTACGGCCGGGTGCTGGTCCAGGCTCCCCGGGACGAGTCGGCGGTCCTCGTGGCCGACCTCGACCTCGACCAGTGCGCCCACTGGCGCACGCTCTTCCCGTTCCTGGAGACCCGCCGCCCGGAGACGTATGGCGCGCTGGTTGAGTCTGGAGCTGGCGTTGGCGGTGGGGCTGGCGGTGCGGGGGCTGGCGTTGGGGCTGGCTTGGCAACCGGCACTTCCAGCCCGGTTCAGAGTTACGCGTACAGCGGCAGGTAAATCCGTGGATGCGGAGGGCCGCACATCCCCAACCGGCCACAACCTGCCTAGCTGATCCCCAGGTCCTGACTCAGCTGATCCCCAGGGCCTGACTCAGCTGATCCCCAAGTCCTGAAGGGTCCTGCGCAGGGTCTCGGCGGAGTCCTGCAGCGCCCGGGTCTCGCCGTCGTCGAGCGGCATTTCCAGCATCTTGTAGACGCCGCCGGATCCCACGATGCTTGGCAGCGAGAGGGCCACTCCCGAGATTCCGTATTCACCCTGCAGCATGGCCGAGACCGGCAGCACTGCGTTTTGGGCCTGGAACACAGCCTCCACGATCCTCACCCCGGCTAATCCGATCGCATAGTTCGTGGCACCCTTGCCTTCGATCACCTTGTAAGCGGCATTCACGACGTCGTCGGTAATAGCAGCGAGCAGCGCGTCGGTGAAGACCTGACGGCCGCTGATCGTCCACTCCCGGATAGGGACCGGACCAATGGTCGCACTGGACCAGACCGGGAATTCGCTGTCTCCGTGTTCGCCGATTATCGTCGCGTGCACGCTGGTCATCAGGACGTGCGCGGCCCGGGCCACCAGCAGACGCAGGCGGGAGGTGTCCAGTACCGTCCCGGAGGAGAAGATCCGGTTGGACGGCAGCCCAGTGATTTTTTGGGCCGCCACGGTCAGGACGTCGCAGGGGTTGGTCACGAGGATGTAGACGGCATCCGGCGCCTGATCCACGAGCATCGGCATCAGGGTTTCCATGATCCGCACGTTGGCCGCGGCCAGGTCCAACCGGCTCTGTCCTGGTTCCTGCCGTGCGCCGGCCGTTACGACGATGACGTCGGCTCCGGCGAGTGCTTCGATCCGCCCGCCGCCGGTGACCGTGTTGGCCCCTGTGAACTGGGTGCCGTGGGCGAGGTCCAGCGCTTCGGCTTCCGCGCGTACGGCGTCGATATCGTAGATGACGATTTCCCGGGCGGCTTCACGGATCAGGGCCGCGTAGGCCAGCGCGGTTCCCACGCTTCCTGCCCCGACGATTCCGAGCCTGGTAACTGGTTTGGTGGTGATGTTGGCCATCATGAAGAGCCTCGCTCACGGTAGGAGGGATCCCCCTACAGGCACTATAGAACCGGCTTGGTACCGAGGGGAACGGTCCCCCGTCGGGCGTCATGTCCGGGTACGGAATCGGTGCGGAGCAGGCCGGGGGGGGCCTGGGTGGCCGGGGTGGCCGGGGTGCCCGGGATTCCGGCGGTGGCTCCCCGGGATGGCCGGGATGGCCGGGATTCCGGCGGTGGCCGGTGTTTCGCCCGGAATCCGGGGTAACGCGGTGGCGGCTTGCAGGGCGGTGGGACTCGCCGTCGTTGGTTAATGCTTGCCTTTTACTCCGCGTGCTTCGGATACATTTGGCCCCGATACCGATGGAGGAAAGCCGCATGAGAACCCTGAATGCCGTGCCCACGGAACGAATCCACCTTTGGCTGATGCTTGCGTTGACGTTTTCCACGGGAGTAATTGATGCCCTGGGGTATTTGGGGCTGGATCAGGTTTTTACAGGGAATATGACCGGCAATGTACTGCTTCTGGGTATGGCATTTGCCGGTGGTGCGGATCTCCCTGTACTTCGACCGGCCCTGGCTTTGGTGTTTTTCATACTGGGTGCTGCGCTGGCGGGTCGGGTGCTGCGGCATGGGTCTGAAGGGTGGTCGATGCGGGTGACAGCGGCGCTGATGGTGGTTGCCGGCACGATAACGCTGCTTGCCGTGTTTACTGCGGTGGTTGATGTGCAGGCGGATGAGGTTCTTGGCAGCGTCACGACGTCGTCGATGGCTTCTGCGATGGGGATCCAGGCCGCAACGGCCAAGCGGCTGAAGGTTGCGGAAATTTCGACTGTGGTGGTCACGTCGACAATCACCGGTCTGGCTGCGGATTCCCGGTTGGCTGGAGGAAACGGCCGATTTTGGGCTAGACGGGTACTGGCTGTCGCGCTCATTCTGGCCGGTGCGGTTGCCGGTGCTGCTGCGTTGAATGTGGGCTTGTGGCTGGGATTTGCCGTTTCTGCGCTGATTTCCACGACGGTTGTCGTTCTGGGAACAGTCAGGGCCCGCGGGGAGCGTCGGGAGCACTAGGCGGGAGGGTCGGCTGGCGGTGTGTGGGCGGGTGCGCGGGGGCGCAGCGCGGGGGCGCGGGCAGCGCGAGG
>NZ_DALZXY010000102.1:0-10688 GCF_031988865.1 Arthrobacter sp. | reverse complement strand
GAAGGGGCCAGCCATCATTCCCCGGCCGCCGCAGGGGCAGCTTCCGGTGCTGGCGCCGGCCGGGTTACTGGCTTCCGGCACCGAACAGGGCGCTGACGCCGTACTGGTGTCCGCTCCGACGCCCGATCTATTACTTCGGGAAGCTGCCGGACATCCCGCTGCGGGGAGCGTCATTGCCGAACTGGAGGTGGTGCTGGATTCCCGCGGCCGGAGCGCCGCGGACCGGATCACCGAACTGGACGGCTGGGAACCCGGCTCAGTCACCGCCCCGCGGCGGGCCAGGCTGGCAGGGTCCGCCGCGGAGCTGACCGACTATCTGACACAGCTGCTGGCCGTGGCCAACGGGGTGCGGCTGTTCCCCGCGGTGCTGGACACGGAGCTGGAAGAGCTGGCCCAGCTGGTGCTGCCCCGCCTGCGGGCCGCGGGACTGCTAGCGCCGACGGCGCCGGAGCGCACCTTCCGGGACGTACTGGGCCTGGCCCAGCCGGCCAACCGTTTCGCTGCCGCCGGCAGCGGGACCGCCAGAGACTAAAGGAGCATCAGCATGGCAAAAACCACCGGCACCCCGGTACCCCGCCCAGCAGGCACACATCAGCTGCAATTCGGCGTGTTCTTCCAGGGCGTGAACTCCGGGACCATCTGGAAGCTTCCGGAATCCGGTTCCCAGACCGATTTCCAGTCCTTCCGGCGGCTGGCCCAGACCGCCGAACGGGGCCTCTTCGCTGCCTTCTTCCTCGGTGAGGGGCTGCGGCTGCGCGAGCATCTGGGCCGTCCGCACGAACTTGACGTCGCCGGCCGCCCCGACGGGCAGACCCTGCTGGCAGCGTTGGCCTCGGTCACCAGCCACATCGGACTGGTGGCAACCCAGAACACCACCTACAACGACCCTGCTGACCTGGCGCACCGGCTGGCCTCCCTTGACCTGCTCTCCAGCGGTCGGGCCGCATGGAACGTGGTGACTACCGACAATGCCTGGACCGGTGAGAACTTCCGCCGCGGCGGCTACCTGGACCATGCGGACCGCTACCTTCATGCAGAAGCTTTCGTGCAGACGGCCAAGGCCATCTGGGACTCCTGGGCGCCGGACGCCGTCGCCCCGGGCGCCGGCGCCGAACGGTGGCTGGCGGACGGGGCGGTGCGCCACGTGCACCATGAAGGCAAGCACTACACCGTGGACTACACCCCGCGGCTGCCGCGCAGCCCCCAGCATCACCCGGTGCTGTTCCAGGCAGGGGACTCCCCTGCCGGGCGGGATTTCGCCGCCCGTCAGGCCGACGTGGTCTTCTCCGCTCATCCGCGGTTCGACGCCGCGGTGGCGTTCCGTGCCGACATTACCGAGCGCACCCTCCGCGCGGGCCGCCCCGGCATTGCCGTGAAGATCATGCCCGCCAGCGAATTCATCCTGGCCGCCACGAACGCGGAGGCAGTCGAGAAGAAAGCCTGGGTCCGTGAACTCCAGATCGGTCCACAGCAGGCAATCGCCTACCTTGAACAGTTTTGGGGACGGCGGCTGGACGCCTGGGATCCGGACGGTCCGCTGCCTGACATCCCACCGGCGGCCGCGGAGACTTCGGAAACCCGCGGCAGCGGATTCCACGGCGCCAAGGCGGTGGAGCTGACCGCCCAGTGGCGGCAGGAAGCGGCGGACAAGGGTCAGAGCATTCTGGCGTTCGTCCGCGCCAAGGCCGGACGGATGGATGGCACCTTCGTGGGCTCGTACTCAGAGGTGGCCGACAGGCTCGCCGAATACGCCCGCGTGGGTGCGGTGGATGGCTTCAACATTTCTCCCTGGCTTATCCCCACCGGCCTGGACGACGTCGTTAATCATCTGGTTCCCGAACTCCAGGAACGTGGGGTCTACCCCACGCAGTACCGGGGCAGCACACTGCGGGAGAACCTGGGGCTCGCTGTCCCGGAGCACTCGGTCGCCGTTGAGCCCGCCGTCCGCTGACCAATTCCGCGCACATCCATCCCCTCACCAACCACCCTTGTAAGGACTCCTCATGACCAACCCCGCCACTCCGCCTTTCCGCCGCTCCCGGCGGACTGCGCTGTTGGGTGCCGCCCTGCTCGGCCCGGCCCTGCTGAGCCTGGCCGGCTGCGCCGACCCCGGCACGGCTGGGTCTGCCGGGCAGGTACGGGCAGACACAGCCACACCCAGCCCGGCTTCCGCCTTCAACCTCTCGCCGGAACAGAACCGGTTCACCTCCAGCGTCTCCGCCGATGCCCAGGCTTTGGTGCCCGGGGAAATCAGTGCCGATGGCAGGCTCACCGTTGCCGTTAACCCTTTCTCCGCCCCGCTGTCGGTGTACGCCACCGACAACAAGACCCCGATCGGCAACGAGGTGGACATCGCCTACGCACTCGCCGATTCGCTGGGCCTGAAGGCGGACGTGGTCCCGGTGGCCTGGGCCGACTGGCCGCTGGGTGTGGACTCCGGCAAATACGAGGCCGTGATCAGCAACGTCACTGTCACCGAGGAACGCAAGCAGAAATTCGACTTTGCCAGCTACCGCAGCGACCTGCTCGGCTTCTATGCCAAGGCCGATTCCCCGGTCAACGAGATCAAGGAGGCCAGGGATGTCGCCGGGCTGCGGGTAATTGTTGGCTCCGGAACCAATCAGGAAAAGATCCTGCTGGAATGGGATGCGGAGAACAAAAGGGACGGCCTGGAGCCCGTCGAGTTCCAGTACTACGACGACGATTCGGCGTCCTCGCTGGCGTTGCAGTCCGGCCGGGCGGACGTGACCTTTGGCCCCAATGCCACCGGCGCATATAAGGCAAAGGCCGACGGCGAAACCAAGCTGGTGGGCACGGTGGACGGCGGCTGGCCGGCTAAGGCCAACATCGCCGTGACCACCAAGAAGGACAATGGCTTCGCCGTTGCCGCTCAGGCCGGGCTAAACCACCTGATCGATAACGGCACCTACGCCAACATCCTGGACCGCTGGGGGCTTTCCACCGAGGCCATAGCGGAGTCCGAATTGAACCCGCTTGGACTGGGGTCCTAGGGTCAGCAGCTACCCGGTAATCATCCCCGCGGCCCGCTCCGCGATCATCACCGTGGGCGCATTGGTGTTGCCGGTGGTGACCATCGGCATCACCGAGGCATCGGCGATCCGGATCCCCGACAGCCCGCGCACCCGCAGGGTAGCCGGGTCCACCACCGCCAGCTCATCGGTGCCCATCCGGCAGGTCCCCACCTGGTGGTGATAGGTCACCACGGAATCGCGGACATACTTGGCCAGGTCCTCGTCGCTGTCGGACACGGCCGGGCCGGGATGCAGTTCCTTCGGCTCCCACCCGGCCAGAGCCTCCGACCGGCCGATTTCCCGGCACTGCCGCACGCTGGCGACCAGGGCATCGACGTCGGCCTGCTCGCTCAGCGCGCCCAGGTCGATCCGCAGCGGGTCCTCCGGCGACGGACCGGTCAGGGTGATTTCCCCGCGGCTGGCCGGACGGACCAGGCCGCCGAGCATCGAGAAGCCGTTCGCCGGGCCGGTCATCTCCCCCATGCCGTAGTCCTGCGAGTACATCGGCACGGAGAAGAAGATGGGCTGGGTATCCGGTACCGGCAGCTCCGGGCGGCTCTTGGCGAACAGATGCACTTCCGCGGGGGCTACCTCGCCGTCCGGCACCGGACGCGCGCCGGTGGAGAAGATGACGGGTGCCAGCAAATGGTCCTGGAGGTTTTTGCCCACGCCCGGCAGGTCGCAGACCGGTTCGACGCCGGCTGCCTCCAGTTCCGCGGCCGGGCCGATGCCCGAGCGCAGCAGCAGTTCGGCCGAGTTGATGGCTCCGGCGCACAGGATGGTCTCCCCGGCCCGGACACTGCGCAGGTCGCCGTCGTACTCGAATTCCACGCCGGCCACGGTGCCGTCTTCGATAAGCAGGCGGCGCACGTGGGCGCCGGTGAGCAGGGTCAGGTTCGGGTGGTCCATCACCGGCTTGAGGTAGGCGTGCCAGGTGTTAAACCGCTTGCCGTCCCGGACATTGACCTGCATCCGGGAAACACCCTCGACGCTGCCCGAGTTGTAGTCCGGGTTCAGCGGCAAACCGACTTCCTGGGCGCCGGCCAGCATGTCTTCCTGGACCGGGTTGCGCGGAAAGTCCTGCACGACGTCGAGCAGACCGCCGGTGCCACGCGTGTCGGAGGCGCCGCCGTCGTAGTTCTCGATGTCCTTGAACACCGGGAGCACCTCGTCCCAGGACCAGCCCGCACAGCCGGCCTCGGCCCAGGAATCGTAGTCCCAGCGGTCACCGCGCACCCAGATGGAGGCGTTGAGGGCGTGCGAGCCGCCCATCACCTTGCCGCGGGGCAGGTGCATGCGGCGTCCGGAGGCGCCGGCCTGTTCGGTGGTGTAGTAGTTCCAGTCCTGTGGACTGTGCCAGAGCGCGCCAAGGGTGTTGAGGTGCACGATGTCCGGGTTGGTGTCCTGGTCCCCGGCTTCGAGGACCACAACGCGTTTTCCTGCGTCAAGGAGCCGGCGGGCTACAACATTGCCGGCGGATCCGGCTCCGATAACGAGGTAGGGGGTTTCAGCAGGCAGCGGGGTTTCGGTGGCCATGGAGGTTCGCCTTTCACGGTGGCAGGTGGACTCCGTCCGGGCCGGTTCCGGCCCGGACGGAAGATCGGTTTTAGTAGCTGATGACCTGCGGGGCGCCGAGGTGCTTGAGGCCTTCGACGCCGAACTCGAGGCCGTAGCCGGACTGCTTGGCACCGCCGAACGGAACCCTCGGATCAATTGCACCGTGCTTGTTGATCCAGACCGTGCCGGCCTCGATCCGGGCGGCCACAGCCCGGGCGGCGTCCTTATCCGAGGACCACACCGACGCGCCAAGGCCCACATCCAGGCCGTTGGCCATCCCCACTGCCTCGTCCACGGTGGAGTACTTGATGATCGGCAGAGCGGGGCCGAACTGTTCCTGCGCCACCAGCGGGTTATCGTTCCCGATGTCCGCCACCACGGTTGCGGGGTAGAAGTAGCCGGGCTGGTCTTCCTGCGGGTTTCCGCCGGTCACGATGCGGGCACCGGCGTCCTTCGCGGCCTGCACCAGGTCCGCGACGATCTGGAACTGCGCCTTGTTCTGCAGCGGGCCCAGCACATTGGCCTCGTCCAGTCCCACACCCATCGGCATCGCAGCCGCGACACCGGCCAGCGCAGTAACGACGTCGTCGTAGATGTCCTCGTGCACGTAGAGCCGCTTCAGCGCGGCGCAGGTCTGCCCGGTGTTGATGAACGCACCCCAGAACAGGTCCTCGGCGATCGCGGCGGGATCGGCGTCGGGCAGCACAATACCGGCGTCATTGCCGCCGAGCTCCAGGGTCAGGCGCTTCACCGTATCCGCGGAGGAGCGGATGATCGCCTTGCCCGTGGCAGTGGAACCGGTGAACATCACCTTCGCGATCCCCGGATGCGCAGACAGCGCCTCGCCCACGTCCCGCCCGCCGGAGACCACGTGCAGCACGTCCGCCGGGAGTGCCTGGTTCAGGACGGCGGCCAGGGCCAGGACGGAGAGCGGGGTGTATTCGGAGGGTTTCATCACCACGGTGTTGCCCATCCGCAGGGATGGGGCGAGCTGCCAGACGCTGATCATCATGGGCCAGTTCCACGGGCCGATCGCGCCCACGACGCCGAGGGGACGGTAGTGCAGTTCGGCGCGGCCGCCGTCGTCGTCCACCAGCACCTCGGGCTCCAGTTCGAACGACGCCGTGGCGCGCAGCCAGGACGCGCAGGCTCCGACTTCGAAGCGCGCATTGGGGCCGTTCAGGGGTTTGCCCTGCTCACGGGAGAGCAGTTCGGCCAGGCCCTCGGCCGCGGCCTCGACGGCGTCGGCTGCCCGGTTGAGGTAGGCCGACCGCTCGGCATGGCTCAGGCCGGCCCAGGCAGGCTGAGCCTGGGCAGCAGCGGCGACCGCGGTTTCCAGGTCCGCGGTGGTGTGCACCGGGGCGGCGGCGACCACTTCGCCGGTGGCAGGGTCCAGGATGTCCCGGGATTCACCGGGGGCTTTGATGGCGGCCAGAAGATCCTGGAAGGTGGTGAGTTCGGTGGTCTGCATGCTTGCTCCTTTTGTAAAGGGTGGAATCAGTGGGTGTCAGGTCCGGTCCCGGCAGGACTGGCCTCAGTGTTCTCCGGTGCGGGGCTCTCCGGGACGGCGTCGGCTCCGCCTATTCGGGCGTAGACCTCCGGACGGCTGGCACGCAGCCAGAACGCCCAGCCGATCCCCACCAAGCCGGGAACTACGGCGATGGCTGGCAGCAGCCAACCGAGAATGCTGGCTTCCTCGAGTCCGATCAGGACCTCGAAGTTCGCCACGATCAGTCCGAAGAGCACGCTCAGCGCCACGCCCGCCGCGGCGGGGGCTACTGTCCGCGTCCAGGGTCCGTGGCCGTGCGGCCGGCGGCGGAAGTATCCGAGGACGGCGAAGGAGGTCAGGGCCATAAGAAGCACAAGGCCAAAGGCGCCGAGGTTGGTGAGCCAGGTAAACATGGTCAGCACCGGAAAGAGCGGTCCGTATTCGTGGCCGGACCCGGCGGCGGCGAAGACGCCGAGCAGGACAAGGGCCAGGGCGGACTGCGTCAGCGATCCGGCCACCGGAGCCTGGCTGCGCGGGCTGGTCCGGGACAGGCCGGCCGGCAGCACACCTTCACGGCCGAGGGCGAAGAAGTAGCGGGCCACCACGTTGTGGAAGGCCACCAGGGCAGCCAGCAGGCTGGTGATAAAGAGCAGGTTGGACAGGTCAACGAACCATCCCGGGGCATGCTCACCCAGGAACACAAAGATCAGGTCCGGGCCAAACTCGGCAGACCGGGCCACGACCTGGCTGTCCCCTTCCCCCACGGCCATGGCCCAGGCGGAGAAGGCATAGAAGCAGGCAATGATGATGATCGCGATGAACGTGGCCCGGCGTGCGGTGTTGCGCGGGTCCTTGACCTCTTCGTTGTAGATCGCCCCGGATTCGAAGCCCATAAAGGCGGCGATGCTGAAGGCCAGGGCGGCACCAACGCCGGCAGCGAAGAGGCTTCCGGGCTCGAGCGACTGGCCGCTGAGTCCCTCCGGGGCCACGTTCAGGGCGAGCGCGTCGTACACGATGACGATCAGGAATTCGAGTGCCACGAGGACGCCCAGCACCTTCGCCGAGAGGTCCACCTTGTTGATGCCCAGGAGGGCGACCACAGCCCAGCCTGCCCCCGCGCACAGCCACCACGGCACGTCCGCACCGGTGGCGCCGGCCACGAAGGAGGACAGCGCAAAGCCGAACAGGCCGTAGATTCCGATCTGCATGGCGTTATAGGCAATCAGGGCGACGACGGCGGCGCCGACTCCCGCCGGCTTGCCCAGTCCGCGCGAAATGTAGGCGTAGAACGCACCGGCGTTGTGCACATGCTGGCTCATGGCGGAGTATCCCACCGAGAACAGCAGCAGGACCGCACCGAGGACAACAAAGGACAGCGGGATGCCCAGCAGCCCAGTGACGGCGTAGTTGCTGGTGACTCCGCCGGCGACGACGGTCAGCGGCGCGGACGCCGCGATAATCATAAAAACCAGGGCGGGAACGCCGAGCCGGCGGCTCCCCAGCGCTGCGCGCTGACTACTCTGCTGGGTCAGTGACACGTGAGCCTCCAAGGATTCGGGGCCGGGGTCCGTGGGACGGGCACGGGGCCGGACGGGTGCCTTTCCACTGTGTCCTGGAACACATCACGGCGGCTTGGCTTTGCGTGAGCAGTTATTGACGAACCGCGCAGGCTGGGCGGCAAGCCCTCCGGCTCACGCACTCTGCGAGTCAGCGGCGCAGACGGTAGGTGGAGGGCGACTGACCATAGGCGGCACGGAAGACCCGGCTGAAGTGCGCAGGATCGGGCAGGCCCCAGCGGGTGCCGATCGCGCTGACGGGGACCTCATTGCGGAGCGGATCGGCAAGGTCCCGCCGGGCTCCTTCGAGCCGCCGGCCACGGATCCAGGCCGCCACCGTCGTGCCGGAATCCTCGAAGAGTTTGTGCAGGCTGCGGGTGGACATGTAGTGCGCCGCAGCGATGTAGCCCGGCGAAAGATCCGGATTGGCGAGCTGGCCTTCGATGAAATGCTGGACCCTGCGGAGCGTCCGTTCATGGCCGCCGGACCCGGCTCCCGGACGCGCGTACGCTTCGTCGGCCAGCAGGGTGGAGAGCAGGTCCACGGTATTCAGTGCCAGCCGGTGGCCGATTGGTCCGTCCAGCTCAGGAAGCATGCCGGCGATCTGGGTCAGGAACGGCACGACGGCGCGGCCAAGCCGGTGCCCTCCACCCAGGCGCACCGCGGTCATCTCGGCCATGTCTTCCGGCGAGAGGCCCAGCAACTGCTTGGGGAACATCAGGACCAGGGTCGTGAAGTCGGCCTCAAAGCTGAGGGTGTAGGGCTGTCCGGTGTCATAGATCGCGAGGTCGCCGGCTTCCAGCACCGCTTCCCTTCCACCCTGGAGCAGGACGCCGCGGCCGGACATCTGCAGGCTGAGCTTGTAGAAGCCATCCCCGCCTCCGCTAATCAGCCCGGGGGTACGTTCGACGCGGTGCGCCATCGCGTCAACCTGGACGATCGCCAGCTCGCGCAGCCGCCGGCCGGTGAGCCTGCCGGCGAAGTGGCGGGTACCCGGATGCACCGGCGTGGCTTCGAGCGGCACAAAGGAATCGGAGACCAGCGTCTTCCATTCGGTGAAGCTGGCCGCTTCGGAGACATCCGGTGACGCCCCGGCGCTAGCGGCGCCAGCGGGCCTGAGCGGCGCTGCAGGCAGGGCCGAGTCCGGATCGGGCGGCGGTGCGGTTGCTGCCAGGCGCATGCTTCCCTTTCGTTAGGTGGGTCACATGTGCATGAATGTACGCCACCGTACCGGGAAAGTCATCATTTTTCTCCACTCGTCGGACAACCCCGGGACGTCTGCCATGTGACCGGAACCACGTGATTAGTGGCTCCGGCAGGCGTACTGTAGAGTTCTAAATACGACGCGGGGTGGAGCAGTTCGGTAGCTCGCTGGGCTCATAACCCAGAGGTCGCAAGTTCAAATCTTGCCCCCGCAACCAATATGAAATAGTCCTGAACCGGCATTAGCCCGTTCGGGACTATTTTTTTGCCCGGGCAGCGCATCCTTTCCGCTGATGTGGGCTCCCGCTATACCCACGGTTTCAAAAGCACCCCGAATGGGAACGTCACGAACGAAGAGATGTGACATCGGCATTAAGGGCCAGCATCCGGGATTGACTATTATCAGCGGAGAGCTGACGGCATTCTTGTTGCTCACCAGTAAGGCTGTTCAGCGGTGCAAGAGTGCGCTTCGGCTAGGCGAGTGCGTCCATTCACCCCGTAGGAAGTTAGGAACGTTTTGGAAACCACTCTGAACCGCCGGCTTGGGGTGCCCGGCATCGTCTTAATGGTGATCGCAGCGGCCGCTCCGATCACCGTAGTCGCGGCGAATTTCCCCATCATTATTACCGTTTCGGGGTCAATTGCGGTGCCCCTGATGGCGCTGACGGCAATGGTCATCCTGTTGTTGTTCTCGGTCGGATTCTCCTGGATGACGCCCCATGTGCCGGACGCGGGTGCCTTCTACTCCTATGTGGACCGCGGACTGGGACGGCGGGCAGGCCTTGGCACGGCCGGGATAGCACTGTTCGCCTATGTACTGCTGACGGTTTCCATGACCTGTTACCTCGGCGTGCAGGCGGGTAACCTGATCCAGCTCTGGACGGGAATGGAACTGCCCTGGTGGTTAATCTCTGCCGTGATGCTGGTCTTTGTCGGATTCCTCGGATACCGCGACATCAATCTTTCGGCGAAGGTCCTCGGCATTGTCCTGGTGCTGGAAGTCGTCGCCGTACTGGCTATTGACCTCGGCGTGCTTTTTTCCGGTCGGGAACTGACTTCCACTCCGTTTAGCCCGGTGGAAGCGATGTCGGGAGCTCCGGGGCTGGGCGTGTTGTTCGTCTTCCTGGGATTCTTCGGCTTCGAAGCGACTGCGGTATTCCGCAATGAAGCCCGCAATCCGGAACGCACAATTCCGCGCGCAACCTACATTGCCGTCCTCTCGATCGGAGCCCTGTACGCCCTTTCCTCCTGGCTGGTTATCAGCGGACTCGGCGAAGACAACGCGGTGACTGCCTCCAGCGAGAACCCCGACCAGGTGGTGATCGGCCTGGCCGGGCAGGTAGTGGCTCCCATCATGGCCGACGTTGTCCAGGTGCTGGTGGTCACGAGCATGTTCGCCTGCATGCTGGCGTTCCACAACATTGTGACCCGGTACCTGTTCACCCTCGGCCAGCGGGGCGTACTGCCCGGAAGCCTGGCCCAGGTGCACCGCAGGCACCATGCCCCGTCACGCGCATCACTGTGGGTAAGCGCAGTAACATCGGCCGTCGTCGTCGTATCGGCGCTGGCACAGCTGGATCCGGTCCAGCAGATCTACACCTGGTACTCGGGGGCGGGTGCAATCGGAGTCATCGTGATGATGGCCCTGACCAGCTTCGCCGTGGTGGCCTTCGGTTCGCGGACCCGCAAGTCACCCGGCCAGGCGCCGTCCGGACTGGTCACCGCAGCAGCAGTACTGGGAGGCGTCGGCCTGCTGCTGGTCCTGGCGCTCTCGATTTGGAACCTCCCGCTGCTCGTGGGCGGCAGTGTTGCGGCAATCGTCTGGGGAGCAGCCCTCGTCATCGTGTTTGC
>NZ_DALZXY010000101.1:0-10925 GCF_031988865.1 Arthrobacter sp. | reverse complement strand
AGTGCGCAGCTCTGGCGACCTCCCCGCCGAACAACCCGCCATATCTGCGCACGTAACCAGCCCAAGCTCGCCATATCTGCACACCGAGCCCGTCGGGACAGCGCAATCCCGCACGAATGCATGGACCAGGCGTGCAGGCGTCAAGGCGTGCAGGCGTCTAGGCGCTCCGGCCCCCAGCCCCTCAGGACCTCAGCCGCCCGGGGGACAGCCGTCGAGGACGGCGCCGCCCACGACAGTCCCTCAGCCCCGACTCAGCCCCGACCGCGCCCCGCGCCCCTCCGCCCGGCAAGCCCCCTCAGGACCAGTGCACCGGCACGGACAGCCGGCGCTGTTCCGGATACGCCAGGCCCGGCACATCGAGGCCGCGTCCCTGCAGGCCGCGCTGCTCGAGCAGCCACAGCAGCAGCTCCACACCCTGCCGGCCGACCTGGATGCCGTCGACATCCACGGACGGAATCCCGGTGGACCCCAGGGCGCGGGCAATCCGGGCATCGCCGCTGACCACCAGGTCCCGCGGCACCTCAATGCCGCGCAGCCGCAGGCCGTACATCAGGCCGAGCGCGATCGGCGAGGCATACACCAGGACGGCGGTGGCCCCGGAAGCGAGCACCTCATCGACCAGCCGGATCCCGCTTTCCGCGAGCGGCGGCAATGGTCCCAGAATGGTCAGGTCAGCCTTGCCCTGCAGCGCCTGGGCGACGGCGCGGGTGCGCATATTGTCCGGCCAGGAACCGTCCGGTCCGCCCACGTACGCAATGCGGGTGTGCCCGCGCGCCGCGAACTCCGCGGCGAGCTGCCCGAAGGCTTCCGCAGTGTCCGCCACAACCGAAGGCATCCCGGCAACTTCACGTTCGATCAGCACCGTGGGCGCCAGCGACGCGGCCTGCAGCACCACGTCCGGGCTGGCCTGGGAGGCGTTGAGGATCAGTCCGTCCACCTGCCCGGCGAGCCGTTCGATGCCGTGCTGGTCCGCGGCGGACGCCAGCCCGCTCACGGCAATCGTCAGGTGGTTGCCGGATTCCTCCGCAGCGGCCTGCGCGCCCTCGATAATCGGGGCGAAGAAGGTGTTCTGCAGGCTGGGGACCACCAGCGCCAGCAGTCCGGTGCGGCCACGGGCCAGGGCACGGGCAATGCGGCTGGGCTGGAAGCCGAGGGAGTCGGAGGCGGCACGGACCCGCTCGATGGTTTCCCGGGCGACCAGCTCGGGCCGGCCCAGGGCGCGGGAGGCTGTCGCCTTGGACACACCTGCCAGCGCCGCGACGTCGTCCAGCGTTGCCATCCCCACCCCCATATTCCCTAGCGCGTAACTCTACCGCCGGTCGGGCGAGGCTCTCTGAAGCCGGGTTAACAAATTCGAAACACGACACTACTAGGGTAATCTGCAATCGGTTCCACAACCGGTTTCATCAGCTTGATACGTCCGTCTTGATCGATCCGATCAGCCATATTGATTCGGGGATAACGCCCTATGCTGCGCAGACCGAAGCTCCTGCTTGCGCCGGGAGCCATTGTGCTGGTGCTGGGATTCGCCATCCCCGCGCTGCTCATGATCTTCAGCCCACCCGGCACCAGCCCGGCCGACGTCTTCGGCCGGCTCGGGCAGATGCTCACCGATCCCTATGACCTCGCGATCATCGGCCGGACCCTAATCTATGGCCTGACCGTCACCGCCCTGTGCATTGTCCTGGGCTTCCCCATCGCGTTCCTGCTGGCCCGCTCCACCTCCCGCTTCGCCGGCGTCTGGCTGGCCCTGGCGATCTTCCCGCTGCTGCTGAGCAACGTGGTGCGCACCTTCGGCTGGCTGGTCATCCTGGGCAGCAACGGCGCCGTCGGGCAGCTGATCGTGGCACTGGGACTCAGCGACCGTGGACCGCAGCTGCTCTACACGCCGCTGGCCGTGATCCTGGGCATGCTCCAGCTCTTCCTGCCGCTGGCGATCATCACCATTTACTCCGCCATCGCGCAGGTGGACCGGAACCTCGACGACGCCGCCCGCGGCCTGGGTGCCACCCGCACCCGCACGCTGTGGAGCATCGTGGTCCCGCTGTCCCTGCCCGGCGTCGTCGTCGCCGCCACTCTCGTGTTCGCCGGCGCGGCCACCGCCTACACCACCCCATACCTGCTCGGCGGAACCGGCCAGCGGGTGCTTTCCACCCAGCTGTTCACCTACTCCTCCGTGACCGTTGACTGGCAGGCCGCCTCGGCCACCGCGCTGATCATGACGGTGCTGGTGTTCCTGGTCTCCGGCCTGTCCTCGGTCCTTGGCTCACGAAAGGGCAGGGTCGAGTGAACACCCAGCGATTGAAAACCCGTCGAATGAAATCCCGCGGCATGAAATCCCGGCCAGTCTTGCTCACCCTTTCCGTGATCGGGTACGTCGTGATGATCGTGCCGATCCTGTTCGTGGTGATGACGTCCTTCACCGCCGGGCGCACGCTGGCGTTCCCGCCCACCGGCTTCTCGCTGCAGTGGTTTGAGAAGGCGCTCTCCTACGATCCGTTCATGGAGTCGTTGACGTCCTCGCTCCTGCTGGCCGTGGTGTCCACCGCGATCGCCCTGCTGCTCGGAGTTCCGGCGGCGCTGGCCATTGCCCGCAGCAAGCTGGCCGGCAAGGGCTTCATCCAGACGTTCTTCGCCTCCCCGCTGATCGTGCCGGAGCTGGTGGTCGGCCTGGCCCTGTACCAGCAGCTGGTCATCACGCTGCGCGCGGATTCCTTCTGGGTGCTGCTGCTGGGCCACGTGGTCATCCTGATGCCGTACACCGTCCGCGTCACCGGCTCCACGCTGGTGCTCAGCGACCTCAGCGTCGAAGACGCCGCCCGCGGCCTGGGCGCGACGCCGCTGCACACCTTCCGCACCGTGACCCTGCCGCTGATGCGGCCGGGCCTGATTTCCGCGGCGCTGCTGAGCTTCATCACCTCGTTCAACAACGTGCCGCTGTCCCTGCTGCTGCAAAGCCGGGACTTCAGCACCTTCCCGATCACCATGCTCGACTACGTCCAGCAGTCCTACGACCCCATGATCGCCGCCATGTCCACGCTGATCATGGCCGGCACCGTCGTCATCGCCATCATCGCCGAGCGGACCGTGGGCTTCGCCAAAATCTTCGGAGGTATCAACTCGTGAGCACGCCCGCAGCAGAATTCGTGAACGTGAGCCAGAACTACGGCAGTTCGCTGGCCGTGGATTCCATCAACCTGCAGATCGAGGAAGGGAAGCTCACCACCCTGCTCGGTCCCAGCGGCTGCGGCAAGACCACCAGCCTGCGGATGCTGGCCGGTTACCTGCAGCCCACCGCCGGGCAGATCATCATCGGCGGCACGGACGCCACCACGCTGCCGCCGGAAAAGCGGAACCTGGGCATGGTCTTCCAGTCCTACGCCCTGTTCCCGCACCTGAGCATCGCGGACAACGTGGGCTACGGCCTGAAGCTGCGCAAGGTGCCCGCCCCGGAGCGCAAGGCCCGGATCGCCGAGTGCCTGGACATGGTGGGCCTGGGCCACCTGGCCGAGCGCAAGCCCAAGGCCCTCTCCGGCGGCCAGCAGCAGCGCGTGGCCCTGGCCCGCGCGATCGCCATCCGGCCGCGGCTGCTGCTGCTCGATGAGCCGCTCTCCAACCTCGACGCCCGACTGCGGGTGCAGATGCGCGCCGAGATCCGCCGCATCCAGTCCGAAACCGGGCTGACCGTGGTGCTGGTGACGCATGACCAGGACGAAGCCCTGGAAATGTCCGACTCCATGGTCCTGATGCGTGCCGGCAAGATCGAACAGACCGGCTCCCCGTCCGAGGTCTTCACCCGCCCCGCCAGCCGGTTCGTGGCCGACTTCCTGGGCTACGAGAACTTCCTGGAGCTGCCCGGCCGCGGCCTGGTCACCGTCCGGCCCGAGCACCTGCGCCTGGTCACTCCGGGACAGCCGGCCGCCGACGGCGGTGTGGTGCTGGACGCCGTCGTCACCTCGGTGGCCTACCGCGGCACGGACGAGATTGTCACCGCCGCTGCCGGCGGCACCGAGTTGAAGGTGGCGGTGCACCGCAATTCGCAGAGCGCGTCGCTTCCGGCGCTGCGCCCGGGTGATCCGGTCACTATTTCGGCGGCTGGCGGGGACATCGTGTCGCTGCCCGACGACGTCGTCCCCTCCCCGGTCGCAGCCTCACCTGCCGCTTCCGCGGCCTAAAGCCGGGCGGGGGCTCGCCGGTTTCCCCCCAAACCGGCGGGTTCCCGCCCTCCCCCAGATGTTCCAGTTTTTCCGCTTGCCCTGAACCTACGCGGCGCGCCCGTGCCGGGTACCACCGAAAGGAACCGAAACACCATGTCCCTCCCCCGCAACCGCGCAGCCAAACTCGCTGCCGCCGCTTCCGTGGCCGTCTCCGCCGCGCTCGTCCTGTCCGGCTGCGGCGCGTCCAGCGACGCTTCCGGGGAGTCCAAGACCCTGGTCCTGAGCGCTTTCCCGTTCGGTGTGGACGAGTTCGAGGAAGCCGTGGTGAAGCCGTTCGAGGAAAAGACCGGGATCAGCGTGGAGATCGAAACCGGTTCCAACGCGGACCGGCTCTCCTCCCTGGACCTCGCGGGCGGGGACTCCGGCGTCGACGTGATGCTGATGTCCGATTTCTACGCCGCGATGGGCGAGGAAAAGGGCCTGTTCCAGGCCGTTGACGCGGAGAAGATCCCGAACCTGGAGAACATCGCGGACTTCGCCATCTCCGATGACTTCTCCGGCCCGTCCTACAGCTACCAGCTCAACGGCGTGATGTACCGTACCGAGGACGTCACGGCCAAGGAAGCAGCCAGCTGGGACCTCTACGGCGACAGCAAGTACGCCGGCCGGCTGGGCTTCCCGGACATCTCCACCACCGGCGGACAGCTCTCCGTGACCGCCGCGGCTGCCACCTACGGCTCCGACCCGTATGACATCGATGCGGCCCTGGAGAAGATCGGCGGCTGGGCTCCGAACATCCTGAAGTTCGTCTCCTCCTCCACCGAAATCACCAACCTGCTGGTGCAGGGCGAGATCGTCGCCTCCCCCACCCTCAACGGCTTCGCCACCGACCTGATCGAATCCGGTGAGCCGATCGCCTGGACCGCCACCGACACCGGCCGCTACATGGCCACCAACCGGGTGCTGATCCCGTCCGGCGCCGAGAACGTCGACGCCGCCCACGAGTTCATCGACTACCTGCTCTCCGCCGAAGCCCAGACCGCTTCCGCCGAACTGGTGGGCGATCTGCCGGTGAACCCGGACGCGACCGTGCCGGACTCCCTGACCGCCGTCGTCGGCGATATTGCCAAGGATCCGATCGCGGCCGGCTTCTCCACCCTGGACTTCCCCACCATCGTGGCGAACTACGATTCCTGGGTTGACCGCTTTGCCCGTGAGGCCTCCTCCAAGTAATTCCCCACGGCGGGCCGCACGGCGGCCCGCCGTTCCGGGCCGTCCCTCCCCAGGGCCGGCAGCTTTTCTGGACCACGTACCGCACTGAAAGTCAGGACGCATGCCCCTCACCACCTCCACCCCGCCGGAGTCAGCACTGTCAGAATCAGCCCTGTCGGAGCTGACGGCCCTGCAGCAGTTCGCCGCCCGGCTGCCGAAGACGGACCTGCACTGCCACCTCATCGGCACGGTCCGGGCCACCACCTTCGCCGAGCTGGCCGCCAAGGCCGGCCTGGAGCTGCCGGAGGACCCGGAGACGATCTTCGCGAACATCTCCTCAGTGATGCGGGACTTCACCCCGTACCAGAATGCCCGGATCCCGATTGTGGAGGACTACTCCCTGGACCCCGACGGCGACCGCTACTCGCTGTTTCAGGCCTCCGACTGGGTGATGCAGTCCCTGACCGAGGCCGCGGACCTCACGCGCATCACCTACGAAGCTTTCGAGGCCGCCCACCGGACCAGCAACACCCGGCACCTGGAGCTGTTCATCGACGATGTTCCGCCGAACCTCACGGAGCTGGGTTACGCCGGCTGCGTAGAGGCCTACGCGGAGGGTATCCGGATGGCTGAGCGGGAGTTCGGCATGACCGGGCGGCTGATCGTCGGCATCGACCGCAGCCAGGACGGTGCGTACGCGGTGGGCCGGGTTCAGCAGATCCTGGATGCTCCGCACGAGTACGTGGTGGGCGTTGGGCTGGATAACCTGGAGACCGCCGGCCCGCCGGAGCGGTTCGCCGAGGCCTACCAGCTGGCCGGCAAGCACGGACTGAAGCGCACCGCGCACTCCTCCGAGCACGCTCCGGTGGCCATCAACACGATCACCTGCCTCGATCTGCTCGGCTGCGACCGGATCGACCACGGCTACTTCGTGATGGAGGATGACGCCGTGATCGCCCGGGTGCGCGAGGACCAGACCCCGTTCACCGGCATCTTCACCACCTCCCGGCGCTCTTGGCGTCCGTGGCGGCGTGCCTCGATCAAGGCCATGGTCGA
The DNA here is from genome assembly GCF_031988865.1 of Arthrobacter sp. NCBI lineage: Bacteria > Bacillati > Actinomycetota > Actinomycetes > Micrococcales > Micrococcaceae > Arthrobacter > Arthrobacter sp. The sequence continues at coordinate 4,500 of NZ_DALZXY010000101.1, read as the reverse complement.
CGCCGGCCTGAACGTCATCCTCGCCTCGGATGATCCGGGGATGTTCCCCACCAACCTCGCCAACGAATACCAGATCGCCGTCGATGACCTCGGTCTGGACCGTGCCTGGCTGCGCAAGTCGGCGCTGGCCGGCGCTGACGCCTGCTGGCTGCCGGAGGCGGAGAAGGCTGCGCTGAAGGCGTCGATGGTGGACGAGATTGACGCGCTGGAGCGGGAGCTGTTTGGTTCCTGACCTTGGCTGGCTGAGCTGATTTGCGAGATAAGGGGCCTCCCTGGTGCGAACTGCACCCCGGAGGCCCCTTCTGGTTTCAACCCTAGTGGTACCATATCCAGTACTAGGAGGTTGGCATGGCCGCAATTACAACCAGTGAAGCCCGGCGTGACCTTTTCGGTCTCATCGAACGGGTCAATTTGGACCACACCGAGGTCGAAATTACGTCCAAGCGTGGCTCCGCTGTTCTGATGTCCAAGGACGAGTACGATGCGCTGGTCGAGACCAGCTATCTGCTGCGCTCCCCCAAGAACGCCGAACGGCTGCTCACGTCCCTGAAGTCCGCACGAGAGGGTAACGTCACCGAACACGGGCTCGTCGAGCCTTGAGCGTACGCACATTGGCCTGGACTGCTGAAGGGTGGGAAGACTACCTGCACTGGCAGAGCCAGGACCGGAAGACGCTCAAGCGCATCAACACCCTCATTGAGGACATTCTGCGCGATGACCCGTTCGACGGCATCGGAAAACCGGAGCCCCTCAAACATGCTTTGGCCGGTGTCTGGTCCCGTCGTATCGACGAGGCTAACCGGCTTGTCTATGTCGCTGACGACAACTACGTAACGGTCCTACAGGCTCGGTACCACTACTAGCGCCGTCCCGGCCAGACGCAGACCCGTAGCCGCCGCCCCTGCCCGCCCGCTGCCGCCAGGTCCGGAACCCGGCGCAAGCCGTGCCGTAGGCAGCGGCGGACGGGCCCATGGCTAGGCCGGTATTCCGGGGGCCTGCGCTCCGGAGGCCTACGCTCCGGGAGCGAGCCGGCCCGTCAGGGCCGCCAGCGCCGCTGCCAGCCCGGTGTCCAGCGTGGGCTCAAGTTCGGGAGCGAACTCCGGTGAGTGGTTTCCGGCAACGAGCTCGCCGGCGTCGACCCGCTCCCGGCGAGTGGAGCCGAACATCCAATACACCGACGGCACCCCGATCGCGTCGGCCAGCAGGCCGAAGTCCTCGCTGCCCATCACCGGCGGGACTTCCTTCACGTTGGCCTCGCCCAGCGCCGCGCGCAGTCCGGGAAGCAGTCCGGCGGTGGTCTCCGGATCGTTGTAGCAGCGCGGGAAGCTGGAGATCTCCTCGATCAGTGGCTCCGGGGCGCCGGAGGCCGCGGCTTCGGCGGCGATAATCCGGCGCAGCGCGCCCAGTACGTGGTCCCGCACCTCGGGCTCAAAGGTGCGCACGTTGACCGTGAACTCGGCGCTGCCGGGGATGATGTTTTCCTTCAGGCCGCCGTGGAAGGTGCCCACGGTGATGACCGCGGAGTCGCGGGCCGGCACCTCGCGGGAGAGGATGGTCTGGATCCGCACCACCATGTGGGCGCCGAGGACAATCGGATCGATCGACTTCTCCGGCTGCGAGCCGTGCGCCTGCCGGCCCAGCACGGTGATCCGCCAGGAGTCGGCCATGGCCATGGCGGTGCCGCTGCTGATTTCCAGTTCCCCGGCCACCCCGGGCCAGACGTGCTGCCCGTAAATAACTTCGGGGCGGGGCGCCTTGTCCCAGAGCCCGTCGTCGACCATGGCCCGGGCACCGGCCGCGGTTTCCTCACCGGGCTGGAAGATAAAGACCACGGTTCCGGCCCAGCGGTCGGTGCCGCGGGCCAGCAGCTCGGCGGTGGCCAGGGCCACGGCCATGTGGGTGTCGTGCCCGCAGCCGTGCATCACCGGCACGGCGGTGCCGTCTTCCAGCGTGCCGGTGGCGGTGCTGGCGTACTCAAGACCGGTGTTCTCGCCGATCGGCAGGCCGTCCGTGTCCGCGCGGAATCCCACCACCGGCCCGTCGCCGTTGCGCAGGACGCCGACGACGCCGGTCCCGCCGCAGGGAAAGGCCTCCATCCCCAGCTCCTGGAGCCGGCCCAGCAGGTAGGCCGCGGTCTGGTGTTCCTGCATGGAGAGTTCGGGATGAGTGTGCAGGTAGCGGTAGGTGTCGTGCAGCTTCTGCTGGTCTTCGGGGGTGTAGCCCAGGTCGGTGAGGAAAGCGGCGGCGCTGCCGGTGGTGGTGCCTTCAGTGGTGACAGTCATTGGTGAACCTTTCGTCGTGCGGAAAACAGGTAGAGCGGAAAAGCAGGTAGAGCGGGAAAATCAGGCAAATCCGAGCGGGCCGCTAGTTGACCAGCTCGGGTGCCTGACCGGCGTCGTTCCGGCTGCGGGCAAACCAGGCGAGGGCCGCCGTCGCCACCACGGTAATCCCGGTGGCGAGCTTGGCGATCGCCGGGAACATCGGCACCAGGACAAAAACGACCAGCATGGCCACGCCGACGGCGATGATCGTGACCCGCGGTTGCTTGGCCGAGACCACCAGCTGGACCAGGACGGCACCGATGATGGACGGGAAGATGTAGAGCCGGGCCACGTCCATCACCTCGACCGGGATGAGGGTCAGCAGCCAGGTGCCCAGCAGGCCCACGAACACCAGCATGGAAAAAACGTGAACCATGGCGGCGCCGCAGATGGCCATCAGGGCGGAGAAGTCGGCCTTTTTGGTGCCGGGCTTCGCGCCGATGGTCGCCTGCGCCACCATGGCGGATGGCAGCAGCTTGTTGGCGATGTTGCCGATCATAAAGGCCTGGTACATGGCGGCCGGCCCCAGCACCGGGTAGTAGGTGATCGGCTCCACGAACCAGAGCACAAAGAACGCGGCGCCCACAGCCAGGGCCGCGGTCCACACCATGGTGCCGGTGACGCCGAGGTCGGCGAAGAACACCAGGTAGAACGGTCCGGCCAGGGAGAGCAGCAGGGCAGCGAGCATGGTGAGCTGGCCCCACCGGGAGGTGGTCCGGTCGAATTCTTGAAGGGAGGCTTGGGCGCCGGCGGTGGTTGCAGTTGTTGACATCGGGGTCTCCTGGGTTCGGGCTTAGGCAGCGGTGCCGGAAGTGTGGGCGAGGTAGGCGATGACCAGGCCCAGGACAATGGAAATGCCCAGTCCCCATTCGCGCAGCCAGGGCGCCTGCAGCTTTTTGGCCAGGAGCAGGCACATACCCATTACAGCGGCGGAGACCACCACGGTCAGCACGTGCACCCCGCTCTTGGGCAGCTCCGCAGCACCGAGGCTGGCGAACGCGCCCAGCAGGGCGGCGGTGGGAATGATGGCCATCAGGGCCGGGTTCACGTCCCTGAGTTTGCTGTCTCCGCGCTTAAGCAGCGGGGTAAAGACCAGGCAGCAGACCATCCACATGGCACCGGAGAGGCTCATGGCAGTGAACGCGACGGCGTACACCGTCTGCGTGTAGCCCTCCCCTCCCAGGACGGCGTCCATGGTGCCCGCGGCGATGGACGCGGACGCGGTTTCTGTGGCCGCCGAGCCCACCAGCCCGATCCGCGTCAGCACAGCGGGAGTACCGAAGAGGGACAGCAGCGCGATGCTGACCAGGACCACGGCCAGCGACGGCCCGATCGCGGCCACGGCCCCGGCGCGGAAGGAGGTCTTCAGCTCCGCTGGGGAAATCTCCGCAGCCGGCCCGGCCTTGGTGGCGGCCCGCACGTAGATCACGCTCTGGATGATGACGACGGCGAACACGGCCAGCGCGAAGACCCACAAGATGGGGATGTTCGCCACTTGGAGGATGTCGGTGGAGCTGCCGTCACGGGGCGGGGAAAGCATCATGGATGGTTCCTTCGGACTGGGTGGGGGCGGGCAGAGTGTGGGCGGGCAGAGTGCGGGCGGGCGGGGAAGGAATGCGAATCGAGCCGCAGCAGGGTGTCGGCCAGGACTTGGACCCCGGTGGTGATGTGTTCGGTGGTGGTGAATTCCTCCGGGCAGTGGCTTTTGCCGTTGGCGGAGGGAATGAAGATCATGCCCATCGGGGCCAGCGAGGCCATGTGCACGGCGTCGTGCGTGGCACCGCTGGGAATCGGCAGCCAGGGAACGCCGGCAGCATCGGCCGCCTCCGCGGCCAGGTCCTGCACTCCGGTGGCGGCCCGGACCACCGTGTTGTCCGTGGACCAGCCCAGCTCCACCTCGACGTCGTGCTCCACGGCCTTGGCGGCGATCTCCTCGGCCAGCCGGCGGCTGCCATGCAGCCAGGTCTCGTCCACGCTGCGGACCTCGCCGTACAGGCGGACCAGGGCGGGGACCACGTTCGGTGACGCTGAGGCGTTCTCCAGCCGTGTGACCGTGGCGACGCCGTGCTCCGGGGCGCCGCAGCCCTCGGCCCGGATAGCCAGGACGGCTTCGGCGGCGGCCACCATGGCATCGCGGCGGTCGTCCATCGGGCGGGTGCCGGCGTGGTCCGGGGTGCCG